>JALOMK010000238.1 GCA_025455505.1 Bacteroidales bacterium | reverse complement strand
TCCCTGAGAGATATTCGCCGGCAATAAGCTTCACTGTTCCTCCGCCTTCAAGAGCTGCCCGGTCTAATGCTTCCTGGATTGAGGAGGTCATCAGTGTACCTGCAAGGGGGCGAACAACAATTTCCCTTGCCGCGACGGTTATTGAGGAAAACAAAATGATGATCAGGATTGCCGGCAGCAGATACTTAATTAAGGATTTCATATTTAGTTTTTGTCAATTCTAATTTCAAAAACACTCCCGTCGTAGTCATTTTCAAGAGTCACTTCGAATCCGTCATTCATGAGAATGGATCCTGTTGCCGATCTGACCAGTCTTCCGTCGGGGCCGGTCAGTACTGAATATGTCTTTTCCGGATCGAGCCCCGATATAACTACAGTCCTTGACTTTTCATGGCCTCCCTGCCTGAATACGCCAATGATCCCGCCTTTGCGGGTGTCTGTATTGATTCTGGACCAGCCGTCCCAGCGGCCTTCTGCAGGCTCTCCGAAGCCCGGAAGATCCTGCCTGAAAGACATATAGTCGTAATTCTTCTGCATCACTATCATCCAGTCGGCGTATTTTTTCACCGAAGCTCTCTGTGCCGGAGAGAGCTTCCTCGGATCGCCGAGGACTATCGGTAGCGTTCCGGTAAGCGATTTCAGGTCCGCTTCAAGATTTTTGCTGTCGAGAGGGAGATTGCCTATTACCAGCGACCCGGCCGGTACGGCAGGTGAACGCCACCAAGCCAGCTGCCTCATCCTCAGCGCTCCTGTGGGGAAGGGTTCCTCAATGTTCGACAGCCAGTTTCCTTCGGCATGCTTTGCGAAAGCGTAATCCTGCAGCTGGAGCTTGCCTGCCGTTTCGAAGGTGCAGTCTATGAACAGGTCCGGCGCCTCTTTGTGGAGTTCGTCAAAGAGTTTCAGTGCATTTTCATATATAGTTATAAGCGACTCTTCATGATCGCGGTGGCCGGGATGGTCTTTGGCGTAACAGCCGGACACTGACGGGTCGTTGACATAGGCGCTCGTTGCTATTGCAAAGTCGAGTTTGGTGTAGGCAAGACCATGATCCTTTACAAGCCGGAGAATTACTTCTTTAATGTACCCGGTCCAGCCTGTACCGAAGCAACTGGTTGCAAAATCACCTCCTGAGCCTGAAAGATGAAGGTTGCCGGTTTGCCCGTCGCTGTTTTTCACGAACCATTCCGGGTGCTCCCTGAAAACCCTTGAATCGGTAGTTGCCGAACCTATGCTTATCCAGAGACCGGGTTTCATTCCGAGAGACCTTATATAGTCAAATGTTGCGCCCAGGTCGCCGGGGAACTTGTTCCTGTCGACGAGCCAGTCGCCGTAATTGCCTCCCCAGCCTTTGTCGGACGACCTTTTCCCGGCGTTATACTGCCAGCCGTCGTCGATAATGAACTCCTGAATCCCGCATTCGGCGGCAGCCTTTGCAACATCCCTTATGAGAGAGTCAGTGAGGAAGGTCCTGAAAGGATACCAGGTATTGTAAACGAAAAGAGGCTTTTCGCTTATCGCTGAGATCCTAGTTCCCATGTGCTTCCTTACATAGTCATTGACAACCTCATTCACCACTTTATAGCCGTCGTCGCTGTTGTTGTAGAGTGCCGTGAACACTGCCGGGGCATTCCATCGTTCACCAGGCTTAAGCCATTTCCTGAAGGGGAAGTCCTGTCCGGGCCTGGTAAGTCCGGCGTCGAGGTTCCTGTCGTTGGTATGAAATGCAGTGCGCTTGAGCACTCCCGGAGCCTCGTTCCCGACAGCAATCCCGCATCTTGCTGACGTATTGTGGATAACAACAACCGGGTCGTCCCAGTTCCCTATATAAGTGCCGAGGCTCTTCATCCTGGCATAATTGTGATATACCCAGCTTGAAACATAGTCGAAGCCCAGGTTAAGGGTTTCAGTGTCGACAGCTTCGAGCCTGATGTCTTCCTTCGACCGGCTGATGAAGGATACTGATTTTTTAATTAGCGGGAGCCCGCTGAAAGTTAGATATGTAATTTCAAGTTCAATTCCATCGGTTTTTCCCGTGCCACGGAGCTTAATCACTGCACCGCTTCCCGCGCTGCCCATGTTCACAGGAGTGCAGCTGATAAGTTTCCAGTCTGAATAACTGTCGATTTCAGTGCCATTGAGCATGAATCTGAATTCGCCCGACTTTGCCCTGGTGAAGCTCCTTTCTGAACCGCGTATTTTTAATGAAGTGGTGCAGGCGCTGTCGCCGCTGAAAGAGACAGTTCTCGAAATATACCCGTTGTCGAGGAAGAGTTTTTTCTCGCTGAAACTGTAAGTGGCCTGCGGAATCGCTGTGCCGGCTGTAAGGAGCAGGGCCGCAGCTGAAAGAATAATAAGCCTCAAAGTGTTCATTTGGTATGCTTTTATAATCGGTTGGACCAGGTTGACTTTAAAGGTAAATCATTTTTCAATTGACGGATAGATGTAATTTGTGTAATATTGGAAACAAAATCTTTCAGTAATAATTTTAGCCCTTATAGGAAATATGAAAACTGTACAGCAATTTTTAAATGACCATAAACTCGGAGCAGCTTTTGTGGACATGAAGCAGCTCATCGGCATCATTACTGCAGACATGGTAAACGGTCTGAAGGGCGACAAGGACGCCCTCAGGATGATACCTACATACATAGAGGCCGACAACAAGTTCAGAACAGGGATGAAGGTTGTTGCGATTGATGCAGGAGGTACGAATTTCAGGGCGGCGATAGTAATGTTTACCGGGGACGGGAAGATGGAAATAAGCGAGCTTATAAGTTCGCGTATGCCGGGAATTGACGGTGAAGTGTCGAAGGATAAATTCTTTGAGATAATGGCCGGCCAGATTAAGCCTCTTGCTGAAAAATGCGAGGGGATAGGTTTCTGTTTTTCTTATCCTTCAGAAATCCTGCCGAACAAGGATGGAATACTTCTCACTTTCTGCAAGGAAGTCCAGGCCCCCGGGGTTGTAGGACAGCAGGTAGGGAAGAACCTGCTGGAGACAATGGGCATGTCCGGAAAACCGATCGTGGTTCTCAATGACACTGTAGCAACTCTTCTTGCGGGGAAATCAAAGGCTTTCGGCAAGGATTATGACACATACATCGGCTTCATACTTGGCACCGGAACTAATACATGCTACTCCGAAAGCAATTCAAATATCCTTAAAAAGCCCGAGCTTGACAGGAGCAGGAGCCAGATAATAAACATCGAATCGGGCAGTTTCAGCAAGGTGACCCGCAGCGACATAGATGATGCCTTCGATAAAACCACCACAAACCCCGGCGAGTATGCAATTGAAAAAATGACATCCGGAGGATATATAGGTGGCCTGTCGCTCACAGCCCTGAAGCAGGCGGCAGAAGAGAATGTGTTCTCGGAAAAAACCGCCCTGGCCATCAAGTCGCTAAAGGAGCTAAGTACCGGTGATGCAGGACGTTATCTCACTAACGACGGATCGCCTCGGGGCATTCTGGCTGAAAAGATACATGACGGCCATGACGAAAGAAGTGTTTTCGAGATACTTGAAGCCATAATTGAGAGGGCCGGGAAGGTCGCTGCCGCAGAGGTGGCTGCAGTCGTACTCAAGACTAACAAGGGCAACGCTAAGGAACGCCCGATTCTGGTAACAATAGAAGGAACAACATTTTACAGGCTCAAGGGGCTGCGGCCATCGTTTGAGAAATACATGTCACTCTACCTGAGCGGAGATCTGAAGCGCTATTACGAGTTTACGGAAGTGCCGCAGTCAAGCCTTGTGGGAGCAGCCCTGGCAGCGCTTATCGAGTAAGTATTTTAAAATCAATGCCATGAACCAGAGCAGGAAAATGAACCGGCGCAGGTTTGTTGCCACCACGGCAATGGCTGCGGCAGCTACGGCAATCATACCCGGAATAGCAGCGGGTTGCAAAAAAAAGGATCCCCTGATGAAGAGGGTATTCGGAAAAACCGGATTTGAAGTTACAACCTTCGGTCTCGGAGGGCAGGCTTCAATTCAGTGGACCCCCGATGACGTGGATCCTGTAAAGATTATCCTGAAGGCCTTTGACATGGGTGTCAACTACTTCGACACGTCAAATCTTTATGGTCCCAGCCAGCTCAACTTTGGAAAGGCTTTTGCCTCGCTTGACCTGATCCCGGGCAAGCCGGGTTATAACGAGGAGCTAAGGAAATCGATATGGCTGACATCGAAGACTCACCTCAGGCTTGCGAAAGGTGATGGCGAAATGGAAAGAGTGAACAACTGGACAAACGGTGAGCAGGGTACTCACACTGTTGACGACCTGCGCAGGTCGCTGTCGCAGATGTTTGGCGACGGAAGCGGCAGCTATCCCGAGGGAGCTTACATCGACCTGATGCTAATCCATAACCTGAATTGATTTTGAATTGTTTTTAAAAGATGCTGAAAAAATAGGAGCTCTTGCAGCTCTCCGCGATTACCGCGACGGGACCAACCTGACAGGGCTGAACCCGAAAAATGAGAGACTCATAAGGCATATAGGCTTTTCGGGTCATTTCGACGCCTCTGTGAACATGTACATGATACAGAAGGACAAATCGAATATCCTTGATGCCATGCTAGTGGCTATCAATGCAAACGACAGGCTTATGTTCAACATGCAGCACAACGTTATTCCGCTTGCAAAGGCAAAGAACATGGGTGTGATAGGGATGAAAGTCTTTGCTGACGGGGCCATGTATACAAAACCGGCAGAGTGGTCGAACAAAAAGGAACATGTCGTGCGCACTGTGGGCAATGCCTCTCTTCCAAGCAAGCCTCTCGTCCAGTACGCCCTGACAACGCCCGGAGTGGATCTCGTCATAATAGGCATAGGGCAGGTAAGCGATAGTTACGAGGAATGCCAGCTTTCGAATAATATTGATGCTGCACAGATACTGCCCGGCGGTCTCACTGCGGAGGAAAGAAAGGCAATAGAAGAGATGGCCGCAAAGGCAAAGGAAGGGAAAACGAATTACTTCCAGCTGCCTGCAATTGCCCTCACCGGGCCCTCGTCCGTCACAGTTGCCGAAAAAGCTGAAGGAGATTCCCGAAAGGTGCTGCTGACCTGGAACACGGCTTTCGCAGCTGCGGTTCCTCTTCAGAGCTACCAGGTTCTCAGGGACGGGGCGCTGGTTGCGGAGATCCCGTTTACCCCTCAACTTACAACCGATCCGTTTACTTGGTCTGAGACTGTCAGCGATACTTCAAGGCATACATATGCGGTGAGGGTGAAGGATGCATCGGGTGCGGAAGCCATTACCGAAGCCGTAGTCGCCTGATGAAAGGGTTTGTAAGAAGCTGTCTGATACTCTGCCAGCTTATCCTTATTGCTGCTCCTGCGGCATTTTCGCAGCCTGCAGCACGTCCTGAAAAACTAGAGAGGGCTGACTGTTTTTTCGGTGTTCACTTCGATCTTCATGCCTCCGGGGACATAACCGACGCAGGCAGGTCACTTACGTTTGCGATGGTTGATACCTTTCTTCTTAAGGTGAGGCCCGATTTCATTCAGATCGACTGCAAGGGACACCCGGGCATATCTAGTTATCCTACAAAGGCAGGCTACCATGTTGCAGGTTTTGAAAAAGACCCGCTGCGGCTGTTCAGGGATGTCACCGCCAAGAACAATGTTGCCCTGTTCATGCATTTTTCAGGAGTATGGGACGGAAAGGTTGTGAAGGAGCATCCGGAATGGGCAGTAATTAAAGCCGGGGGGGAAAGGAGTACACAGAAGGTTTCATTCTTCAGTCCATATCTTGATACATACATGATTCCCCAGCTCAAAGAGCTTGCAGGGGAGTACAGGGTCGACGGAGCCTGGATCGACGGCGAATGCTGGGCAGTTGAACCTGATTACGGTGAGGCCTCGGTGAAGGAATTCACGACACGAACCGGCATTACTGAAATA
>JALOMK010000237.1 GCA_025455505.1 Bacteroidales bacterium | reverse complement strand
TCATACAACAACAGCGAGGGGATACTCGTATCCAACGGTATTGAAAAGATATCAGCCAGGCTGAACGTCGATAACAAGGTCAGTAAGCTTGTTGACCTTGGTTTCGCATTGAGCCTTAACAGGACAGCTATCGACCAGGTTTCGGCCGACAATGCATTCTCGACTCCTATGCAGCTTGTCGCACTCTCTCCCGTGACACCTGTCAGGGACCTTGACGGCAATCTTTACAACACCCCCACCACCACTTATTACAACGGCTTGCTGGATGTAGAATATGCAACTAGGGACATTATTGAATACCGTTCAATTGCTAACGGTTACCTGACTTTTAACCTCATGGACAACCTGAAGTGGAGGAATGAGCTGGGCTTTGACCTCTATAACCTTAAGGAGAACGCCAGGTACGGGGAGAAGACTGAATCAGGGACTGGTGTAAACGGCTATGGTTTTGCAAACTATGGGCAGACTCAGAACTTAACAACCAAATCCTACCTCGACTTTTTTGATAACATAGGGGACATAGGAATAAGTGCAGTTCTCGGAACAGAATTCCAGTACACTACTGTTGATAACGCATGGGCCGAGGGTCAGGAGTTTCCGCTCGACGAACTCAAGACACTCGCCAGCGCAGGACTCATCACAGGGGCATCCTCAACCCTTACCCAGTACAGCTTCCTTTCATACTTCACAAGGGTGAACCTCGATTACAAGGCAAAATACCTTCTTACAATCTCAGGCCGAATCGACGGTTCCTCGAGGTTCGGAGAAAACAACCGCTATGGCACCTTCCCGGCTGCCTCGCTGGGATGGGTGATCTCAAAGGAGGATTTCCTTGCCGATAACTCCACATTTAGCTTCCTAAAACTCAGGACAAGCTTCGGTCAGACGGGTAATGCCGGTATCAGTAATTTCGGACACCTGGGTCTTTATGGTGTGGGAAGCTACAACAGCCAGTCGGGTCTGTTCCCCGAGCAGATTCCCAACCCCGACCTGGGATGGGAGACAACCCAGCAGATAGATGCCGGTATTGACTTCGGCTTTTTCAAGAACAGGATCTCCGGTGAAATTGACTATTATGTGAAGAAAACCAGTGACCTGCTGCTTGAAGTGCCCGTTCCGGCCACGTCAGGTTATTCAAAAATGATGAGGAACGTCGGCAATGTTGAGAACAAGGGCTTCGAGTTAATTATTAACACTAATAATCTCTCAGGCGATCTAAGCTGGACAACAAGCTTCAATTTCTCGGTGAACAAAAACAAGGTGACAAACCTCGGTGACCAGGAAATGATCGATAACGGAAGCGCCAGGTATATGAACATAGTTAAGGTCGGACAGCCTATAGGTGTATTCTACGGTGCAGAATATGCGGGAGTTGATCCTGCAAACGGTGATGCACTATGGTATATCAATGCCGAGGATGCTTCCGGGAATATTCCTGATCCTGAGGCAACTACAAATTACTTCCCTGATGCAAACTTTGTGGTCCTTGGAAAACCTACACCCGATGTTATCGGCGCCCTTACAAATACGCTGGGCTTCAAGGGAATTGAACTTGCCTTCACTTTCCAGGGAGTAACAGGAAACAGCATCCACCTCATTGGTGACCAGTGGATGGGCGCCAACGGTGTCTGGTACGACAACCAGCTTAAGTCCCAGCTTGCCAGCTGGAAGAATCCGGGCGACATTACCAACATACCGCAGGCAAGGCTTGGATGGGACAACGGCGATCAGAGCCGCAACAGCCGCTATCTTTCCGACGGAGCCTATATAAAGCTGCGCAGCCTGAGCCTGAGTTATGAACTGCCCAGGAAGGTGACGAGCAAGATAAAGCTTGACAGGATGAGGCTGTTCATACAGGGGCAGAACCTTCTGACTTTCTCGAAATATGAAGGCTGGGATCCCGAGGTTTCAACTGACTTCCTCAATGACAATATCACATCGGGCTGCGATTTTTATTCAGCGCCGCAGCCGAGGACATTAGTATTCGGCATAAACATCGGGTTATAAGAATTTAAAAACAGTTGAAGTTATGAATAAAACAATTATATCAATAGCCTTTGTCGCCCTGCTTTCACTATTGGCAGGATGCGACAAGTATCTGGACCTGGAGGACTCGCAGACTATCAGCGAGAACATAGCCCTCACGTCGGATGCCAATGTGAAGAATGTGCTGATAGGGGCCTATTCACTTTTTGATGACCCGGGGATTTATGGCGGCAACCTGTTGAGGAACTGTGAACTGCTTGGTGGTACAGGCGAAATTCAGTGGGTGGGAACCTACATCGATCCGCGCCAGGTTTTCAACAAGACAATGATAGCTTCGAACTCTGAAGCCGCTGCGCACTGGATTGATGCCTATGAGGTAATCAACACGTCGAATAACATACTCAGCGCTCTCAGCGTAGTTAATGAAGATGACCGTGACAGGGTTGAAGGCGAAGCCCTTTTCCTACGTGGTATGATGTATTTTGACCTCGTCAGGTTTTTTGCCCTTCCCTACGAAGCCGGTGCCACAAACAGCCAGCTCGGGGTACCTCTCGTGCTGACACCCACAGACGGTATCAACGAGAGCAGCTATGTAACACGAAATACAGTGGAACAGGTTTATGTACAGGTAATCACAGACCTGACAAGCGCCGCTGCCAAGCTGCCGGAGGATAATGATGTTTATGCATCGAAGGGAGCCGCAAATGCCCTCCTGGCCAGGGTGCACCTGCAGAAGGGCGATTTTGCAAAGGCACGTGATGCCGCCAACGCAGTCATAGGTTCAGATATGTATGAGCTCCAGCCAACCTATGCCGATGTTTTCAACAACGACAACAGCACAACCGAGGACATCTTTGCAACCCAGATAACACCACAGGACAGGTTCAGCTCTATGACTGAATTCTTTTCCGTGCCGGAATACGGCGGAAGGGATGGAGACATCGATATTCTCCCTGCTCACCTGAACCTTTATCCTGCCGGAGATGAAAGAAAGGATCTTTTCTTCGTAGGCAACGGGGCCTTCAGGACAGGGAAATGGAATAACCAGTATGGTGTAGTGAACCTTATCCGTCTCGCCGAAATGTACCTTATAAGGGCTGAATGCAATTTTCGTCTTTCTACAGTTGTAGGCGACACCCCTGTTAACGACTTTAACCAGACATGGACAAGGGCAGGCAACGTGGCCAAGACTACTGTTACTCTCAACGACATCCTTCTTGAGAGAAGACTGGAGCTTGCTTTCGAGGGATTCAGGATTCATGACCAGCGCAGGCTTAAGGAGAGTGTGGCAACCCTTCCCTATAACGATCCGAAGCTTGTATTCCCGATACCCGCAAGGGAGCTTGAGGCCAACCCGAACCTGAAGTCACAGCAGAACCCGGGTTATTAGCGGCAAACGGCGTACGGCATTTTACTGCAATTTGACTTATACTAATGCAAATCGAAGAAGGCCATGAGAGTGGCCTTTTTCTATTTGACCTAAAAATCATACCTTGCAGCCGCTTCCGGAAATCAAAACAAGCCAGCGGGAGCCAGAGCAATGAAAGAAGTAAAGATCAACAGTGTAACATTTAAGGCAGGCGATAACAACCTGCAGTTCTGGGAAAAGGTAAACAGCAATACCTGGGAGATTGATACATTCAGGATCTTCGACAGGTTTGCAGACAGCGAGACGGTTTACTTCGATATAGGCGCATGGATAGGCCCCACTGTAATGTATGCTGCACAGAGGGCCCGCAGGGCATTTGCCTTTGAACCAGATCCTGTCGCCTTCGGGATACTTAAGGAGAATCTGAATCTCAACGGCGACAGTGCCTGGGCGGGAAGGATAACATTGTATAACAAAGCTGTAAGCGCTGCAGATGGTTACATAAACATCGGCTCGAAATCGGGTGGAGGCGACAGCCTTTCGAGCTCCCTGTTCGCGGATGACGGCACCAGCTGGAAAGTTGAGAGCGTGTCAGTTCCGGCCATTATAAGTGAGAATAAGCTCGAAGCCTCAAGAATGCTTTTCAAGATCGACATCGAGGGAGGGGAATACGAACTTATTCCGGCACTGAACGAGACATTTTCAAAGCATGATTCAGTTCTGTTTCTCTCATTCCATCCGGGCAACCTTTTTGCTGCACTGAAGGGTAAGAACAATTCGTTCCTGAACAGGCTCAGCTGCTGGCGCAAAGTAATAATGACACACTGCAGGATTACAGGTGCTCTTCCCTACAAGCACCGTTACCTCCAGAGCGGCCGCACCCTTACACGCCTCAGCATGCTTTACTATACGTTCAGGCTGAGGTCCTTCTCTATTGTTGCTTCAAATGAAAAATGGTGACACCAGTGAGTAAGGCCGCAGTGAAGGGGAATCTTGCAAAATATGTTTACTACAGGGTGCTGGCGGCCTTCTATTACATTGCTGAGCTTCTTGATCCGCCAGGTGAGACCGACT
>JALOMK010000236.1 GCA_025455505.1 Bacteroidales bacterium | reverse complement strand
GCTACAATCTCGTCCTCGGCGAAAAGAGAGTCGGCCTCAACCTCCACTTTCAGCAGTTCTTCAAGGGAATAGAAATCAATCTCCTTCATCCCGTCTTCCATGAATTCCACAATAACGATAGCTGCAGGATGGCCCTCAAGAAAGAACCTGTTGTTTCTCTGGCTCAGGTTGTCTTCAGTAAGGCTGAGTATCCTGTCATCCATCATTTCAACGGCCGAGGGCTTGTATTTAAGGGCAATGAGGTTCGCCCTGAAGGCATCATTCCTTTTTTCGAGATGGACGCAAACGAGTGCTTTGTTTGTAGGTGGCAGGGGTACGAGGTTCAGTTTTGCCTCCGTTATAAAGGCAAGGGTGCCTTCGGAGCCTGCCAGCAGCCTGCACATATTGAATTGTTCAGCAGAGGTGCCGTCAAAAAGCTCGCAGTCGATGAGTAAGTCGAGGGCATAGCCTGTATTTCTCCTTTCTATTGACCGCTCAGGATAGCCCTGCCTTATTGAAGCCCTGTTCTCCTCATTCCCGAGTATTGTATTGATATTCCTGTATATTTTGCCTTCAAGCGATTCAAGCCTGCACTTTTCCCTGAACCCGTCAGGAGAAATTGAACTGAAAACAGCATCGCTTCCATCGCTGAGGATTGCTGTGACTTCGAGCAGGTGATCGCGGGTCGATCCGTAAATAATTGAATGGGAGCCGCATGCGTTGTTTCCAATCATTCCGCCTATGTTGCAGCGGTTCGATGTGGATGTTTCCGGGCCGAAAAAAAGACCATGATCCTTAAGCTTCATGTTCAGTTCATCAAGCACCACTCCCGGTTCAACCCTTACCCATTTCTCCCCGGTGTTGATTTCTATTATCCTGTTCATGTAGCGGGAAACGTCAACAACTATTCCCCTTCCAACTACCTGTCCGGCAAGTGAAGTTCCTCCTGCCCTTGGGATGATGCTTGTCTTGGCGTGTGCTGCAAATTCAATGATTTTTTTTATATCGCCGGGGTTTCGCGGCCATGCAACAGCCAGCGGTTCCTCCTTGTATACTGACGCATCTGTAGAGTAGATGGTTCTTGTTATCTTGTCGTATTTCAGGTCACCTGAAAGGGCTGTTCCAAGGTCCTCCAGTCTGGTTTCGGTATTACTCATCAGCAAAGCTATTGTTCGGTCCGCTAAAATTAAAAAATTATTAACTCGCCAGCCTTTAATTTTATCTTCGAAGAGATTATTGCAGAAAAGCGCTAATTCTGATATTAATCATGTATGCCGAAATTGTTAAATAGAAGTTTTTTTTCGTACATTTAACCAGAAATTTCGAACTTTTTAAAATACTGATACACAATGGAATTGTTAGATCGCATCAAATTAAATGCCAGGAAACATAATATGCGTATAGTCCTTCCCGAGGGCTATGAGGAAAGGAATATTAAAGCTGCTGACATTGCACTGGAGGAAGGCCTGGCGCAGATAATACTTCTTGGTGACCCGGATCAGATAAAGGAACACGCATCGAAGCTGGGGCTTAAAAACATTTCAAAGGCAACTGTAATTGATCCGCATAACCATGCCAGGAAGGAAGAGTACATTAACCTGATGGTGGAACTCAGGAAGAATAAGGGCATGACGCATGAGGAAGCTTCGAAGCTTATAACTGATCCTCTTTATCTCGGAGTGCTTATGATAAAGAACGGAGATGCAGACGGAGAGGTATCAGGTGCCGATCACTCGACAGGCGACGTGCTTCGTCCTGCTTTCCATTATGTAAAGACAGCGCCGGGTATTTCGGTTGTATCGGGTGCCTTTTTTATGATACTGAAAGACAAAAACTTTGGCGAGGACGGAGTAGTGATATTTGCAGATGGCGCCGTGCATCCGAATCCTAATGAAAGGGAACTGGCAGAGATTGCCGTGGCCTCGGCCCAGACAGCAAGGGCTATCGGCGGTTTCGAACCCCGCATTGCAATGCTTAGTTTTTCAACAAAGGGAAGCGCAAGGAATGAGATGGTCGACAAGGTTGTTAATGCGACAAGGATAGCAAAGGAAATGGCTCCTGACCTGCAACTGGATGGCGAACTGCAGGCTGATGCAGCCCTTATTGAGGCAATAGGAAAGAGCAAGGCTCCGGGAAGCCCTATAGCAGGGAAGGCAAATGTGCTTATTTTTCCCGACCTGAATGCCGGGAATATAGCATACAAACTTGTTCAGCGCCTCGCTCATGCCGAAGCAATAGGACCTGTACTTCAGGGAATGGCAGCTCCCATAAATGATCTTTCGAGGGGATGCTCGGTAAGCGATATAGTGAGCATGATTGCAATTACAGCCAACCAGGCAGCCGGAATGAAGAAGCAATAATTCACCAGAAGCCGGGTAGGCATTCTAAATTTCAGTAAAAGAAATAATTAAATAAAAAATATGGCAGATAACATTGAAAGGCTGGAGGATTATGGTTTATCAAAAGACTCAAGGCCAAAAACTCTCTTCTCAAGAGTGGGAATTGTCGGTGCAGGCTCGGTAGGTCAGAATATTGCAAGAATGGTCAGTTCGAGGGGACTCGATGTAGTTTTTCTCGAGCTCAGCCAGCAGAAGATAGACAAGGCTTTCGCGGATATTGCAAGGGAACTCGACAGGATGATTGAAAGGTGGGGGATGACGAATTCCGAGAAGCTCGGGATTTTGTCGCGCATTAAGGGAACTACCGATTACAATGATTTCAGCGGCTGCGACCTGGTGATAGAAGCTGTAAAGTCAACTTCACGAGAGCATAGCCATGTAATAAGGGCAGGCATTCTTAAAAAGATAGAACAGCATGTCGAAAGGAATACGATTATTGCAACAAATTCCTCTACCCAGGTGATTACTGAACTTACTGCCGACCTTGAACACAAGGACAGGTGTGTGAGTTTTCACTTCCTCACGCCTGAAGCAGATGCAAGGATTGTTGAGGTTGTGAAAGGTCTGTATACCTCTCAGGACGCCTATGAGAACACTGTGAAATTTGCCAATCTTATTGGTAAAAGGGTAATACCCGTGAAGGAATCACCAGGCATAATAAGCACCAGGCTTATAGTCCCATTTATAAACGAAGCCTGTGAAATACTCATGGAAGGCGTGGGATCAATGGAAGACATCGATACTACGATGAAAGTCGGTTTCGGCCTTCCCCTGGGTCCCTTCGAGATGGCTGACAAGATCGGGCTCGACAAAATACTCAGGTGGTGCGAAAATCTTTATGATGAATTCGGCGACCTGAAATACAAATCTTCACCTCTCCTCAAGAAACTTGTCAGGGCAAATCATTTCGGCCGGCGCACGGGAAGAGGATTTTATGAGTACAGCAAGGATGGGGTAAAGATCAACAGGAACGACTTTTTCTAGGATTGATCTTAAGGAGGAAAGTTACTGATTTTAAACTTATTTATAATGAAAATATTAGTTCTTAATTGCGGAAGTTCATCAATAAAATACCAGCTTTTTGACATGGCTTCCGGAATGGTAATGGCAAAGGGGATAGTAGAAAAGATAGGTCTTAAGGGCTCGTTCCTCAAGAATGAACGTCATGACGGTGACAAGGTTAAACTTGAAGGGGAAATACTCGACCACCAGACCGGAATAGAATACCTGCTCGGGCTGCTTATCAGCAAGAAGAGAGGTGTGATTTCGAGTCTCAATGAAATAGATGCTGTTGGCCACAGGCTTGTTCACGGAGGTGAACATTTCAAGGGAAGCTGTTTCCTCGATGCTGAGACTATCAAAGCCGTGGAAGACTGTTCAAGCCTGGCGCCCCTGCATAATCCCGCTAACCTGAAGGGGATCTATGCCATGCAAAACCTTTTGCCTGACGTTCCCCAGGCAGGTGTATTCGACACTTCCTTTCACCAGACAATGCCCGATTACTCCTACCTTTATGCACTTCCATATTCCCTTTATAAGAAATACGGGATCAGGAGGTACGGTTTCCATGGGACAAGCCACGGCTATGTTTCACAGAGGGCCTGCGAGATACTCGGGGCAGACTATAATTCACAAAAGATAATTACCTGTCACCTTGGCAACGGAGCCTCGATCACTGCAATAAAGAACGGTATGTCGGTTGACACGTCAATGGGACTGACCCCGGTTGAGGGACTGATCATGGGAACACGATCGGGTGATGTTGACGCAGGGGCACTGACACTTATAATGGAGAAAGAGGAGATCGATCATTCCTCCCTGAACACCCTTCTCAATAAGCACAGCGGAGTTCTCGGCATCTCTGGTATATCTTCTGATATGAGGGAGATAGAGTCAGCAGCGGCAGAAGGTGAAGAAAGAGCCCTCCTGGCACTTAAGATGTATGAATACAGGGTTAAAAAGTATATCGGAGCCTATGCGGCAGCAATGGGCGGAGTGGATATTATCGTCTTCACAGGAGGCATAGGGGAGAACGGCTCTGAAACAAGGGAGAGCATG
>JALOMK010000235.1 GCA_025455505.1 Bacteroidales bacterium | reverse complement strand
TTTGCCTTGTAATCGAGGTTCACCCTTGTGAAGTACGAAAGGAAGCTGTACTGGGTAAGGGGGGAAGATGCCCCGGTGATAAGGCCGGCGCTGGCAAGTGTCTTGAGTTCGTCGAGCGGAAACTCCTGTCCCTCGGCCCATGCGTTATCTACTGTCGTATACTGGAATTCTGTTCCGAGGACAGCACTTATTCCTATGTCCCCGAAGTTATCGATGAAGTCGAGGAAGGATTTGGTAGTGAAGTTCTGGGTCTGACCGTAGTTTGCAAAACCATAGCCGTTCACGCCTGTGCCCGACTCTGTCTTCTCACCGTATCTTGCATTCTCTTTCAGGTTATAGAGGTCAAAACCAAGTTCATTCCTCCACTTCAGGTTATCCATAAGGTTAAGTGTCAGGTAACCGTTTGCAATTGAACGGTATTCAATAATATCCCTTGTTGCATATTCAACATCGAGGAGGCCGTTATAATAAGTTGTGGTGGGAGTGTTGTAAAGATTGCCGTCAAGGTCCCTGACAGGTGTCACGGGGGAGAGTGCGACAAGCTGCATAGGAGTCGAGAATGCATTATCGGCCGAAACCTGGTCGATAGCTGTCCTGTTAAGGCTCAATGCGAAACCAAGATCCACAAACTTGCTTACCTTGTTATCGACGTTCAGCCTGGCCGAAATCTTTTCAATGCCGTTCGATACGAGGATACCTTCGCTGTTGTTGTAAGAAAGGCTTGTGAAGTATTTAAGTTTGTCATTCCCTCCCTGGGCCGACAAATCAGCAGCGAAGATCTTGCCTCTCTGGAAGGCCTGGTCCTGCCAGTCGGTATCAACCTCAGAACCAAGATAATTTCCTGATCCGTCAACTATGCTTGCCCAGCCGGAATATCTCTTGAGCCTTTTCTCAACATGCTCTTTCCAGTAGTTGCTCGTTCCGATGGGATCGCCGAAGTAAATGTCATCCTGGATGTCGCCGTTGACGGCTGCTTCCCTGAAATAATCAATATATTCCTCGGTGTTCAGGAATTCCCTTCTGTGCGAAGCCTCATTGAAACCGCTCTGTATTGTGAAGTTCAGCTTTGTATCGCCGCTGATGCCCTTCTTTGTTGTGATTATGACAACCCCGTTGGCGCCCCTCGAGCCGTATATTGCTGCCGAGGCTGCATCCTTCAGGATGTCGATCGATTCAACATCATTGAAGTTTATTGATGTAAGAGGGTTGATGACAGCGCCTGACTGGTTCAGTGCCTCGGTTGTAAGCGGAATCCCGTCTACAACAAAAAGGGGCTGGTTTGTGGCGGAGATGGAAGATGCTCCCCTGATCCTCATGTTTGTTGTTCCGGTCGACTTACCGTTTACTGACTCGATGAAAACACCGGCCGTCTTTCCCTGCAGCGCCTGTTCCACTGTAGGAACCGGGATGTTTTTCAGCAGGTCGCCGTCAACCTTGGCAATGCTTCCGGTAACCTTTGACTTGATCTGGGTTCCGTAACCGACAACCACGACCTCGTTAACCTGTGTTACATCATATTCAAGGGCTATGTTATAGACAGCTGAAGATCCTATTGTGACTTCGGCAGTCTTCATGCCCAGGAACCTTACTTCAAGGACCTGCCCGTCTGCAGCGCTGACCTGGAAGTTACCGTCCTGGTCGCTAACTGCCCCGGCAGTGGTTCCCTTTACCGAAACTGTAGCTCCCGCAATGGGGAGGTTGTCCTCAGCCCCGGTTACTTTTCCTCTCACAGTCTTCTGCTGGGCTTCTGCCGTCAGCAGGAAAACAATGAGCGTAAAAAATAACAGAAAAAGTTTTCTCATAATTTTCGATTTAGGTTTAGTAATAGAGTAGAACAAAAATAATCCTAATATCGAATTTCAATTAATTTTTTTCTAAAAATTATTGATCCAGCTTATAAAATGTAAATGTTCCCGATTTGTCGCTGCATATTATAAAGTGCACATAGCGGCTGAAAATATCTCGCTTAGGGCCCGCATTATATGTTACTGCGGCAACACTCCGGATACCGGGAAAAAAGAAATGCCGCCTGGCCTGAAGAATAAGAAAAGGGGAGCCACAAGCAGTGGTCCCCCTTTTGATAATACATTATTATTAATGCTCTCTTACGGACTTTCCTCAGAATTTGTCCCAGAACAGCTTAGTCTCAGCATCGTCGCCTCCGATTGCAGCTGAAGCTGCGGTGTAGTTTTCAAAGTTAAGGTTGTTCTCATTGAAGGGATAGGGCATCCTCACCGGGAAATCTGCGAGTGTTTTTCTGCGCGGAATATTCGGCGTGGGTGTGTCGAAGCGTCTCATTTCCGCCCAGCCCTCAAGCCCCCGGTTATAGAGCGCCAGCCACTTCTGGAAGCCTATCTTCTTCCTGAAGTCCCCGGCATTCGATCCTGTCGAGTACCCTACTTCGGCTTGTGAAAGATAGTCCTGGGCTTCCTGTGAATTACCTCCCCATGCAAGTATGCTTTCCGTGATTGCCTTTTTGTAGTGATCCTCTGCAGTTCCGCCACCAATGCTGTATCCTCTTGCCGCTGCCTCGGCAAGCAGGAACTCAACCTCGACATAATCGATCAGGATGGCAGGATAAACAGCCTTCAGCATTTCGGATGAAAAGCTTGAGCACTGGTCGAAAACATTGCTGTAGCCATACCTGCCCCCTACAAATTCGCCATCGACAGTTGAAAAATAATACTTTCTCCTGGGATCATTCAACCCATTCATTTTATCGACAATCGTATTTGCTGCAACGAAGTCCTGGCGTCCTGCCTCGATCATATTCTGGTATATCGAGTTGATATGCGGAGTCACTCCGTAATAGACAAGAGAAGCAGACTCTGACTGATCTGAATACACCCCCCTTGCAATTGCTGCTTCGGCTGTGCTTTTGGAAAGTGCCGGGTTGGCATCGGAAATGCGCATTGCCAGGCGGAGAGAAAGCGAATTTGCAAACAGCTTCCACAGGCTCAGGTCATCGTGAAACAGCACATCTGCATCACCGAAAGCCTCAACTGTTGTTTTAAGGGCTGCCTCATCGGCCTTTAGTCTGTTGATCAGACTTGTGTATATTGTCGCCGCATCATCATAAACCGGTGTCATATTTTCCCTTCCCTGCAGTGCTTCAGCATAAGGTATATTACCGTTACAATCCACAAGCACATGGTATGTATACACTTCAAGGATGTCGATAACTGCGTACCTGTTCGCTTTAACATCCTGCGAAATGAGAGGATCCGCAGCTGTGAGCTTCCTTGACTCCTTGAAATCGAGGAGTATGTCGCGGTACATCGTTTCCCACATCTCGTCAGGCAGACTCCTGTCAAAGAAGTTCCACTGGCTCTCCCCGTAATAGGTTGTCTGGGCATTGTACTGTGCCAGGAGGCGGGAGATGTTCTGGTTCTGGTCCAGGCTGTTGACCTGTTCAATCAATCCGGTTTCAGCCATAGTAAAGACATGTGAGGCTGTAACCGTTGTTGCCATCTTTGGGTTCACATTGTCAGGCAGCTCACATGAAAACAGGGCCACCGACAAAAGTGCTGGTATTATGTATTTTATCTTTTTCATCACACTGATATTCTGTTCGTTAAAATGATATTTTCACATCAATGCCGTAGCTCCTTGCAGAAGGATAGGAACCACTCTCTATACCCTGCTGGTTACCGGCACTGACTGCAGCCTCCGGATCGAAGTGATAGGTTTTCTTATCAATTATCCACAGGTTCCGGCCCACAAGCGAGAATGAAGCTCCTTTAATGAATTTGCCGGAAAGGAAAGCTGATGGAACACTGTATGTAAGAGCCATCTCGCGGAGCTTTACGTATGAAGCATCGAATACGTAGCGTGCCGTGGGAGAATCGTCATAGTTGTAGGCTGTTCCCCATTCATTGCATTCATAGTATGTTGTATTTGGGGTCCCGTCTTCATAGACTGTCTCCGGGAACAGTATCCCTCCTCCTTCTGCAACAGGATCACGTTTCGGATTGCCCTTGTCGTTCAGGCCGGCAGTCTCTTCATAAAGCCCTGTCGCCCAGCCATGCTTCATGTTAACAGAATATATATCTCCGCCACTCTGAATGTCGATAAGACCGCTGAGCGAAAACGACTTGTACCTGAATGTGTTTTTGATGCCGGCATTCCAGTCAGGATTGATATTCCCGATAACTTCTTCCTCATCTGTCTTGAGATAGAATCCTTCATCATTTACAACCTTTTTCCCGTCGAGATAAACGAAATTCGTACCCTTTATGGCTCCGTAAGGTTCTCCCTCCACAGCATTTATCGAGACATCCCAGGCGCTGAAAAGAAGTATGTTATCGATATCGTCGCCAAGGTTTACAACTTCATTCCTGTTCCTGAACCAGTTGAGATCAATATTCCATGAGAAGTCCTTAGTCCTGACTGGCACGGCATTCAGCGAAAGCTCATATCCAAGGTTCTGGATCTCCCC
>JALOMK010000234.1 GCA_025455505.1 Bacteroidales bacterium | reverse complement strand
GTGATGCCCGCGCATTTTTTGGATCAGGTCCTGCTGTGCCACAAGATGCCAGAAATGTTCTAAATACAGCAAAACCGGGAGACCGTATCATTTTAACACAGGTTCAGGCTACAGGCCCTGCTGGTTCTGTAATTCTGCCTGCAGCACTATCATTAGAAGTAAAATAATATGAAACGTATCATTTTCATCATTGCATTATTTGTTTCGGCCCTTGCACAGGCTCAGGGTGTATACGATGATTTCATCTATACCCGTCAGTCGGTGCAGGAACGTAAAGTAGTTCCATGGCAATATCTGCAGTGACTGTTTCACCCTTGCTAAGGTGAATCTTTCTCTCCTCGCTCTTGTATCCGATAAGCTGGAAAAGCAGGGTAACACTCCCTGTATCGGCGGCGATGCTGTATTCACCTGCCTGGCCTGTAACTGTCCCCTTTCCCTTGCCATACAGAACATAAACCCCGGGCAGGGCCTCAGAGCTCGCCTTGTCAGACACGACTCCCCTTATTGAAGCCTGCGAAAAGACAATGCCGGAGCCTGGAAAAAGCGCCGACAGAAGCAAGATGATTATCTTTTTTTTCATTCCGGCACCCGGACACATTACTTCAGTTCCTTTATCTTGATATTCTTAAACCACACATCGTTACCGTGATCCTGGAGAAGTATCCTTCCCTCTGTGACTTCACCGAAACCCGGGCTGGTCTTAAACTTGCTTTTTGCTACCAGCTCCCTCCATGCAGGTGTGGATCGCTCATATTCAACGGTAAGCTGCCCGTTCAGCCAGTGCTGGACCTTGTTGCCGCGTACAATTATAATTGCCCTGTTCCACTTATCAGATCCGTTGTCCCTCACATTTTTTGGTGCTATGAGATCATAGAGGCCGGCAAGTTTCCTGTTGCCGTCAATGCCGGCCTTTGCATCGGGGTGGTTCCTGTCGTCAAGCACCTGGTATTCACAGCCGATTGATGCCAGTGAACCATTGTTCTTTTCAGTGTCGACAAAGTATTTTATCCCGCTGTTTGCACCCTTCGTATACATGAAGTCAACTATAAGCTCGAAGTCCTTATACTTCCCTGCCGATACAATGTCTCCTCCTTCTCCCTGTTTCTTTGTCTCCGGACTTACCCTCAGCTGTCCGTCGCTTACCAGCCATCCGCTCTCAGGAAATTTCATTGTTTTTGCATTCATCCATCCTGAATTTGTTTTCCCGTCGAAAAGGAGGGCCCATCCTTCAGCTTTTTCCCTGTCAGTCAGCTGGTTGTCGAGGAAACTAACCTGCGGAATGACGGCTGTGTATGGGCTGCGGTGTTTGTCGAGGTTTTCAGTGATTATCCGCAGGTTTTTCCATTTTACCTGGAGCCCGGCTTTCTTTTCATCATTTCCTATTGAATGAACCTGAAGTGCGATGAATCCTGCAGGAGTGAGACCGTCGACAAGGTCAGCGCAGGGGATTCCGTTTATCCAGGTCCTGATCGAATTGCCGATGGCTTCCACCCGGTACCGGTTCCATTCGCCGACTTTAAGGGCTTTCTGTCCTGCCGGGTTATTGTCGAGAGTGTAGAGCCAGCCTCGCCGGGCCTCATCATATATGCCTCCTGACCATGCCCTGGCCGATGGATCGAGCTCCACCTGGTATCCATGCACCCTGCCATCCTGGTAATCGGGCCTGCTTTCGCTGCGTATCTGTACGCCTGAATTCATCTGCGGATCAAACCATGTATCAAATTCGAGAATGAAATCGCCGTATTTTTCTTTTGTGCAGAGAAAGGAATTTGGCGAACCGACAACCGTTGTTCCGGTTACTACGCCTTTTTCAACATTGAATGTTGCTGTTCCGTTAAGCTGTTCCCATCCCGACATGTTTTTGTCTATCAGGTTCTTCCATTGTCCGCTGGTGTTGATCGAAATAATCAGCATCAATGAGGCAACTGCAATTCGTAATGTACTTTTCATGCTTTAATATTTATTAATTGACTTTATATAGTACTTCTGTTAATATCCTGCCGTTGCTCCCTGCGCTTCGCCAGGACGCCCATATGCCTTTAAGCCTTTACGCCTTTCCGCCCTTATGCCTTTGCGCCTATCTGGTCGGGATTTGCCTGTTCCGCAACAGTTTACCTGTACTCTTTTAAATCCCATTCTTTTTTCCATCGAAGGACAGGCAAGCCGTTTTCCCATTCAACAGGCAGCCAGATGTGCCTGCTGTTATACAGGTCCTCAGGAACCCACCTGTCGCCCATATAAATAAATATCCCCTTTTCAGGGTTGAGAGGAAGCACATATGTGCTTTGCGACCCGAATGTAATGCTGTTTTCCTCCTCTGTCCCGCGACAGGGATTGCCGAGGGCTTTCCATTCGCCCGTTATCCTGTCGGCGACAGCCAGTCGTCCCGGGTTTGGCTTCCAGCCGGTAGTGCCTGATGTGAACATAAAGTACCTGCCTTTTGCAAAGAACAGGGCAGGGGCCTCATTCGATTCCCCCGGAAGCACCCTGTAGTACCTGCCTGTAAAATCGAGGTAATCCTCTGTAAGTTCCGAAAAATGAAGGGTCATGTTCTCTTCAGCAGAGTGGATGTGGTAAGCCTTGCCATCGCGGTCAGTATAGAGAGTCATATCCCGCGCCATCTGACCACCCTCAAAATCGCGCCTGACGAATAAACCATCCCTCACTGCCTGCTTCCATTCCTCGCTCCAGCTTTTCAGTGAGCTCTCTCCGGGAATCGCACGTTTCTGTTCATCTGTGAAGTTGACAGGCCACGTGCCTGCATTCGGTCTCAGGCTCCTTATATATTTATATGGTCCTTCAATCCTGTCGCTAATCGCAACTCCTGTCATTGCAGCCTTGTATCCCTGTCCTTTAAGCTCGTGATGAAACCACATGACGAACTTGCCCGTTTTGCTGTTGTAAAGTACTTTGGGCCTTTCTATCACGCAGCCCGGCTGAAGAAGGCTGGAAGTGTCGTTAATAACCCTAAGCGCAAGACCCTCATTTTTCCAGGAGACAAGATCGTCGGATGAATAGCAGCCTACACCATAGTTGGTCCTGTCATTTTCACCTTTCCTGAGCCTGCTTTCGCCGAACCAGTAATATGTGCCTTCATGCCGGAGTAGTGCTCCGCCGTGTGCGTTAATATGGTTCCCTTCATTGTCGGGCCACATCAGCCCGGGGCTTATTATTGTGCTTTTCTGGGCATGGATGAAGAAAGGGAGCAGGATGACAGCAATAATCATGCAGGACCGTTTCATTCAATTTGGGATTAAGTAAAGATCAAATTTACCTAAAAGAACAAAATTTTTCTACTTTTGATATTACTAATCCAAATTATCATGAGAAACAAACCACGGATTTCAATGCCAGTGACAATGCTGGTGCTTGCCGTGACATTATTTTCTTCAGGCACTGCTTACTCACAACCTGTTATAGGGCTCGACAACTGGTTCAACCGTGAAATAAATGCCAAAACAGGGCAACCCTTTCATTACCTGTGGACTGACACGGAGTTCAGCGGCTATTCACGCTGGGGGGATATTTTCAAGTCCGGAGGCGCGAAACTTGTTACCCTGGCCAAACCAACAGCAGCAGCCCTGAAAGGCATCGATGTATATATTATTGTTGATCCGGATACAACTACTGAATCGAAATCACCGAATTACATACTCGAAGATGACATAAAGGCAATTAAAGCCTGGGTAAAGAAAGGAGGAGTACTTGCGGTTCTTGCAAACGACGCTCCGAACTGCGAGTTTACAAACCTTAACAAGCTTATGAAGGAATTCGGCATGAAATTCAACCACGTTACCCTTCACCCTGTGACAGGCACTAACTGGGAAATGGGTGCCTGTGTTAACCTGCCGGCACATCCTGTCTTTAAAGGTGTTTCAAAAATATATATCAAAGAGGTTTCAGACATTGTACTTTCCGGCAACGCAAAACCTGTTCTCACCGAAAACGGCAAGGTCCTTATTGCCGAGGCTGAGTTCGGAAAAGGCTACGTATTTGCAATAGGCGATCCCTGGATATATAACGAGTACATCGATCATGACCGTCTCCCTGAGAGTTTTCAAAACAGGAAGGCGGCTGAGAACCTCACTGACCTCCTGCTTGACAAGGCGGTAACAAAATAAAGGGTAAGGGCGTAACCCCACTAATCCCCTCCCGGGAGGGGTCAGTGGTGGGTAAAAACGGCGCACGACAAACGACAAACGATTTACGGCATGGGGGCTTTTGTTGCATGGCAGATTATTAATTGTTAATTCTATTTTTATGAAGGTATCAGGTTTTCGACGGGCATTCGGTACTACTTTAATCATGGCAGCGCTTTCCTTCAGTTTTGCCGGAGCCCAGCTCATACATTCTGACGAGACGATGAACGCGATGGTAGTTGCTAACCGCTACTTCATGGAAAAATGGCCGGATGTAGGTAAAACAATAATCGCCGAACGTG
>JALOMK010000233.1 GCA_025455505.1 Bacteroidales bacterium | reverse complement strand
ATTGTATGCAAAATACCCGAGAATACCAACTATAAGACCTGCAACAGTTGTGATGAGAGCGGTATAAATACCCCCGGACATCATTGAAATCTCAACATTGTTACCTGCCTGCGACATAGCATAAAAGGATTGTATCATTCCAATTACAGTTCCAAGAAAACCAAGCATCGGCTCGGCCCCGGCAATTGTCGCCAGGGTGGGGAAACCTTTCTCCAGCTTCGATATCTCGAGCTTGCCGACATTCTCTATCGCGGTGCTGATATCCTGCAAGGGCCTTCCAAGCCTGCTGATACCCTTCTCAACCATCCTCGCCGATGGCGTGTCTGTCGTCCTGCACAGCGCAAGCGCAGCATCAATCTTGCCATCGTGAATATAATCCTTGATCCTGTTCATGAAGTTCGCATCTTCCTTTGTTGCCCTCATGATCACATAATACCTCTCAATGAAAATATAAGCTGCAACAAATGAGAGCAGAATTATGGGTATCATTATCCATCCGCCCTTAATTGTAAGATCAAGCAGGGTCAGCTCCATTTTAGATACCTCCCCGGCAGTTTCTCCGCCTGTCTGTAAGATTACCTGTAGAAAAGACATATAAGCCTGTTTATTATTTTGTTTAAGTTCATTTATTTTACCAGAGCGACAGTAGTTATCCTGCCGCCAAAGTTATTTAAAAACGTTCGGGGAGCATGTTCTATTATACGGGGTTAATAACATTGCATGAATATTTATTAACCGGGTGGGGTCTTGTATGTTGAAAGCACCGGCAATATGTCTGGAGGGACCATTGTGCAGGGCTTCTGCGATCACTATTCAGGGTTTACAGGTTCTTCACTCCTTCCTGTCCCCGGAATCCTCTGCTTTTGTCTCTTCCTCCTTTTTTGCCTCTGGCTTTGTCTTCCTCCTGAACAGGTCGCGAAACCTGTCGAAATCCTCCCTGAAGAATACACCTATTCCCTGGGTATAATCGACACCCTTTCCCGTATAGGGATTATTGTACCTGTTGAAGACCTTGAAACGCAGCTTCTCGGTAATCTTTATCTCAGCATCGAAGTCGCCTGTGATCTGCTCCGTCCTGTTGTCGGCCTGGCTTGTTCCCCTGACGTCGAAATTGCCATTTATTACTACCTTGTCATTAAGCAGCTGTGTCGACAGGGCCACTTCAACTTCCTGGGGATTGATCTCATTGTATCCGGGCCTGTAGACGAACCCTATGTCGAAATCATTGCTTATCTGCGAAAGCCAGTTGCTCAGCTGGCTCGAAAGCATCTCATACGTAGTTACCTTCATCGCATCAGTTCCCGATACCGCCGAGGAGCTTACAGAGGACCCGAAGGAGGGGTCGGAATAGAAACTGTTCATGACAAGCAGGTACAGAAACTGCCTGCTGAGCTCTTCCTGTGTTGAAACTACATTCCGCAGATAAGACCTCGTTTCTTCATCAGCAGTAGGCAGGTAGATGTTGAATCCGATCAGGGGATTGAAAAGCTTTCCCGTCAGCAGCAGCTGGCATTCAACAGGTATTCTTTCCTTGTACTTATCTTCGAGCCTTATGTCGTAAAGCGATGCCTTCAGCTTATAAATTGCCTTAAGATCTATCTCCGCATCATCGAGGTTACCGTTGAACATCAGCTTTCCGCCGTTCTCCACATTGAACTGCTTGTTCATGATGTTGCCAAGGGTGAAAAGGTATTCGCCGTCTTCAATTATGTAATCGCCGTTAATAAGAAAATCTCCTTCCTTTGACAGCCTGATGTTGAGATTCCCCGACCCCCTTCCTTTCATTATATCACCTGCTTTTGAATCGAAGATGAGCTGGGCTTCTGCCTCCGGGGTCACGTCAAGATCGAAATTCAGCTCAATGCCAGTGCCGGCAGGGGAAGGCGCCGTAATCTTTCTCCCGGTTTCAGCATCCCCATGGTTCTGGTCGTCGAATGTAACAAATGAGTATTCCGAGACAGACATGCCGGAGCTGAGCGGAATGAAAAACCTTGTGTTCCTGCCAGTTTTGGCTGAAATGCCAAATGAAAGCAGGCCCGGGGTACTTTTTATTGTAGTTACTCCTGAGGCATAGGCTGTTCCATAGAAAAGCTCGTTGTCCTTGGGCCTTGTATTGAGCACCTGGCATTCGTTTGTATTAATTATGAGGTCGGGAGTAAAGTCCCTGAAGTTCCTGTGATACACGTATCCTCCAAGGGTGGCGGGATTACCCCTTTCATCGGCAAGTTTTACGTTGCTGAACCTGAATCCCTTGTTGTCGAAGCGTATCGAGTCATTGAGGGTGTACCTTGTCTGAAGGTAGTCAATCTTCATCTTTGTATTTTCAGCCATCACCGCGCCGTTCAGGGCAAGCGAACCCGGTTTCCCGGAAAGTCTTACTCTTCCCGATGCAGTGCCTGAAATTTCTGATGCAAAGATCCGCAGAAGCGGATTAAGGGCATCCATTGGCAGATGTAAAGTATTGATATCCAGATCTATTTTCTTAAGAACGGGGTCGAAATAACCCGAGACATCAAGGTTTTTTACGTTCCGGAGGTTGTTCGATGCATCTATATCGAGCACTTTCTGTGAAGCGTCAAAGGCTGATGTCACAGAAAGATCTCCGTAATCGCTTTGAAGCAAAGACAGTCCCTGTATTACGAGATCCGATTCCACAAGCAGGTTCCTGTAAACGCTTGAAACAGCAATATCGCCGTTAAGCCTTCCCCTCAAGTCAAGCCTGAAGGCCTCAGGATCATCTGTCGACGCCTGAAAGAGAAGGTAATTCAGCGGGGATATGTCAATCCCCTTAAATGCAAGCTTCAGAGTGTCTTCCGGGTTTTCAGAGATCTTTCCGTCGATAAGGTAATAGTTGTTCCTGTTGCTCAGGTACAGCTTATCTATTCCGAAGGAGGTGGAATCGACAATAAACGACGACCGGCTTAGCTTCCAGAGATTGCTGTGGGTGTAAATTCTCGTTGAATCGACGGTCACCCTGAGGATAGGATTCTTATTGCCCGTTGTACTTCTTTCTATTCCGCCGAGTGCCGTTATGCTTCCTGAGTTCAGATCTTTTTCCCTGTTGTCCCAGGCCATTTTGAATGTAAAATTATCAGGAAGAGTTCTCAATCCTATCCTGAAATCCTTTACAGGAGGCTGTTTCAGGAGTGATAGTGCCGGTGAATGCAGGTCGAAGGATAATTCGCTGCCAGACGATCTCATTGCGAACTGAAGGTCGGTAAATGTGTTATTGAAAAGCGAAAGCCTGCTTGTTTTTCCCTCGATGTCAATTATACTGTCAGGGATAACACTCCCGCTGATATAGCTCTGGCTGGCCAGGAATACCTTCGTCCTGAAGAACTCATTGAGTCTCTTCGTATCCTTGAAGTCTATCCTGAAGCTGAAATTGTTCTTCCTGTCGGCCTTACCTGTCCCGGGATTTCCGAAATATGAAGGCATCAGTGCGGCAAGGTGATTCCTGATTTCACTTCCTACGGATGAAAAGCTGTATTTTCCTTTCACGTCTGCATCGACATAGTCGGTACGCAGGGCTATTGAAGGTATGCCGTTTTCATTTTTTGTCCTTATAGTGAAGTCATTCATCAGGAGCGTGTCGCCGAACCTGACTATCCTCGAGTTCACAAGATTTATCGACCCGTCGAGGTTGTCGATACCCGTACCCCTGAAATCGGATGTGATCAGCATCTTCAGGTTCGAGGCCGTATCTGATTTATCGATATTAAGCCGGGGCAGGTTGGCATTTGTAATATTGAGTGTAAAATCGAATACGGGGAGCTTTTCCTTCATGCTGAACATCCCGAGCAGATCGAGGGGTGGAGCAGAGTCCAGGAAATAGACCCTCTCCAGCAGGAAAAGTATGCGCCCACCAAGCTGCCCTACCACCATAAGAACCACCGGCCAGCGCTGTTGCGGTGAGCGCAGGAACAGCCAACCTAAGACAATTAGATTTAAGGCTCCCAAAATCCCCAAAAAATAGAGAGCGGAGAGCCAGCTGCCCGTACTTAACTCAGGCTGTACCGATCCATTGACCAAAAAGCCGCGCCATGCCAGGTGGTAGCGATCATCCGTCACGATGATTGCGATACTCATCAGGATTGGAAGCGACAGCAGAGCCAGGTTGCGTCGGCTCAGCCAGCGACCGGGCCAGGCATACTCCAGGACAAAGCAGGTAGTGGCGACAACCATCGGCAGCTGGACGATAGCCGTAAACTTGAACCAGAGGATCTTTGTCCCTGGGTTCAGGGCTGCAGCTTCGAGTAAAGAGCCAAATGCCCAGGCAGCCGCGAACAGAGAAGCGACCATCAGCCATGTGGCGCCTGGAACGTTGCGACGCCTGGCGCTGTAGCCTGCCAGTGCAACCATCAGGAGGACCATCAAGACAGATGGCCAGATAGATGGGGTGTAGGCGTAGGTTCCGCTCATGCAGGTGCCACACAAGCCAGGAGAGGAATATGTTTTTACATGGTAGAAAT
>JALOMK010000232.1 GCA_025455505.1 Bacteroidales bacterium | reverse complement strand
CCGGAGAGCTTTCCTTTTTTATCGGCTGTTACTTTCAGTTCTCTCCATGAATAGACACCCTTCTCATAGTCAAAGGTCTCGCCGTCATCATCATAGAGCATATATGTTGAAGGTTTGGAGCCATAGAACCTTATTTCAAGATCGAATTTCTCCCCTGCGGCAGGGGCATGAAGACGGGGTGTCATCATGGGTATTATTCCCCCATCCCTGACATAAACGGGGATCCTGTCAATGCCGGGGCTCACAGTTATTACCTCGCCGTCGCCGGAATATTCACCTGTATAGAAGTCAAACCATTTACCCCGGGGCAGTACCACTTTCCGCGATTCCTGTCCTGCAAAGAGCGGAGCCACAAGCAGGTATTCGCCTGTCATATACTGGTCTTTAATCTCCTTCAGTGTCGCTTCTGCATACGGGTTGTCGGAAAGATCTGCATCCGGCAATTCAGACTTCACCGCGTACCCGAAACCGGGCTCAAGGTTCATAGCCCTGAAAGGAGGTGTGCCCTCAAAATGGTATTTTGCAAATTCGGAATAAAGGTAAGGCATCAGCTGCATTCTCAGCATTGCATATTCCCTGATCCTGGTTTCGACATCCGGAAACGACCACGGGAGGGTCCCGCTCGACCATGCATTTATCATTGCCATGGGTGAAAAGACAACGCTCTGGAATCTTCTCAGCCACTCTTCGCTGCTCCCTGAACTTCGCACTTCCGGAGTCCAGAGAACGCCGATGAAACTGCTGTTTATCAGTGCAGTTATAAAGTCGGGGTGACTGTAATAATCGTTGTAGATGACATAAGGGAATGGTGCGGCGCCACCGTTTGAAGAGCGGGTTAGACCCCAGGTTCTCCTGTTGTGCTTCCTGAACATGTCATCAGTCATCCGCTGGAGCATAATCCCATAGGTTTGTCTCATCTGTTCGGCGCTGGTTCCCGATGGAAACAGAGCGACATCGGGCCACAACCACCTGTCGTAGCCATCGCTTTCATCAATTTTGTATCCGCTCACTCCGCGGCTGACCTGGTCCTCTTCAAGCTGGCCTGTGATAATATCACGTGCCTCAGGCATTGTAAGGTCCGGGACCACTCCACCCCATACAGTATGCGTACCCGTAAATGGAAGAATTTTTTCATACACCGGCGATTCAGGCGAAACATAGGGATTTGTCCAGAGGTTTATCCTTATACCCATCTTCTTCATCTCCCCGAGGAATGCGGCAGGATCGGGGAATCTTCCCTTATCCCATTCAAAGGTGCAGGGATAGGACCTGCTCTGCCAGCCGGGTTCAAGACCCACGAAGTCGAGAGGGAAGCCCTTTTCCTCAAATTTTTTTACCTCATTTATTACTTTTTCATCTGTGAAAAGGGTTGGCACTCTCTGCGTGAAGCCCAGTCCCCATCTTGGCGGAAGGCAGCCGCCGCCGGAGTAGAGGTTGAAACGTCTGACTGCATCAAGCATTGTGGGACCTTCAAATACGTATATTTCGCAACCTTCTGCAGGTACAACTATTTCAACTGCATCGGAATATGGCTGCGCCGACCAGTTCCTGTCAGTGTTCCTGTCGAGTGGCAAAGGCGCTTCAGGACTGTCCTTTCTGACCCCTGTTCCCGCATATACTGTTAAATAACGGGCACTGTTAATGAATACTCCATAGCCGCTGCTTGTTACCCAGAATGGCACAGGAGCGTGTGTCCTGCCATTGTCGCTACTCCCGTAATGATCAACATGCATCTGCATTATCCTTCCGCGCTGATGGACTGTTTTGAAATTAAGGCCCAGTCCGAAGACTTCTTCTCCTTTCAACAGAGGGAACCTTAGATAAGTCTTGTTATCGGAGATTGTTGCATTTATAAGTTCCTTACTGACAGGGAACCCGCGGCTGCCAAGCTTGTCAAGAGCCCCGAGAGCAGGCCTGATCCCTGCAGAGTTGAAGAGATCTGTTTTTTCGGGCATGCCTGCTACTGACTTCCAGACTCCTGCTGCAACTTCCTCCCATTGCAGTTCCTGCGAAAATGTTGATATTCTACCTGCCATGGCCGCGATGAGCATTACTGAAACGATAATTTTGTATTTCATAAATATAAAACTGGTTTGACTCAATAGAAGCGCAATGCATTGCGGGCACCGTACCTGCCTTAATACTATTGTAAATTTACTTCTTTTCGCAATACCGGGTTCGGTTTCTGTAAAGTGAGGCATTAATCAAAAATTGACACCCGGTATATGTGTACCATAAGGGAATTTGCTAATTTTATGATCAAAACTATAGATTTATGACAACCCGGAGAGACTTCATTCACCTTACCGCCCCAGGAGCTGGCGGACATACCCTTCCTGCATTGCTAATTATTGCGGTGCTTATATTTGCAGCAGCAGGTCTGACTGCTTCTGCCCAGAAAATCAAGGACAAGGGTGTAACTCTCGTCCGGCTCGATGATCAGCGGAAGGTAGATGTTTACATAAACGGTAAACTGTTCACAAGCTACATGTATCCGCAGGAGATTGAAAAGCCTTTTCTCTTTCCCGTGAATGCTCCAAACGGGGCTGTCATAACGAGGGGCTATCCGATTGCACCCAGGAAGGGTGAGCGTGTCGATCATCCCCATCATATCGGGATATGGTTTAACCATGGCAATGTCAACGGCCTGGATTTCTGGAATAATTCCTCAGCCATCCCGGAGAATAAGAAAGACACATACGGGAAGATTGTCCACCAGAAGATAATAAAGGCAGAAAGCGGAAAGAAGGGTATCCTGGAGGTGGAGATGAACTGGAATGACAACAAGGGGAATACAATTCTTGTTGAGCGTACAACCTACATCTTCTCGGGAGACGCTGTATCAAGTACAATTGACCACCTTTCGACTCTCACCGCTTCAAACGGGCCTGTGACTTTCGGCGAGACCAAGGAGGGAATGTTTGCAATAAGGGTTGACAGGGCCTTCGAAATGCCATCGAACGAGTCACTTATATTCACTGACGACAAGGGCAACCCTACGACTGTCAAAGCCGTTGACAACACAGGTGTCACAGGCAATTACTATTCAAGCGAGAAGCTGACTGGAGACAAGGTATGGGGAACAAGGAACAGCTGGGTCCTCCTTTCAGGCACCAAGGATAATGTGAAAATCACCTTCGGTATCTTCGACCACAACCTGAACCCTGGTTTTCCTGCTTATGCACATGCAAGGGGCTACGGTCTGTTCTCGCTTAACAACCTGGGCCAGAATTCGTACGATCCGAAGCAGGAGAAGAAGGAATACAAGCTTGCCCAGGGTGAATCAATGACTCTCCGCCACAGGTTCTATGTACAGACAGGGATAGAGATTGCACGGGAAAATGCAATTTATATCTGGCAGGATTTTATAAAGAATTATAAATAACAACAGTCAATTAACCATGATGATTGCCATGAAAGGACAATAATTGATGAGGGTAATCTGCAATCAGCCAAGGGTCGGTCATTTCTTAAAAGTAACAAATATATTATGATGAAAAAAGCAATATTGTTGTCAGTAACAGTGCTCAGTCTTCTGCTCTGTGCACATGAAAATGGTTTTTCTTTTCCTGCCGCAAAGCAGATGTATTACGAGGTGAGGCTTTACAGGATAAACAGCAGCGCCCAGGAGGCTCTGACTGATTCTTATCTCAAGGATGCCTTCATCCCTGCGCTTCACAGGGCAGGGATTCCCACGATAGGTGTATTCAAGCCTGTGGCGGCTGATACTGCCTATGGGAAGCTCATATATGTTTTTATTCCATACAAAACCCTGGATCAGTATGAGATGCTTCCTGATAAGCTGAAGAAAGACCAGGCATATGTCCTTGCAGCAAAGCCCTACATTGATGCACCTTATAATGCTCCCCCGTTTGTGAGATACGAGAGCATCCTTTCGAAGGCTTTTACCCACATGCCCGAATACCGGATACCAACCTTCACAACTCCGAAGTCTGAAAGGATATATGAGTACAGGAGTTACGAGAGTGCAACCGAAGCGAAGGCTGACAAAAAGATAGAAATGTTCAACGAAGGGGGCGAGATTGAGATCTTCGAGAAGATAGGTTCAAACCCCGTCTTTTTTGCAAAGGTAATAAGCGGGAGCCTTATGCCGAGGCTTATCTATATGACTACCTATGCTGACATGAAGTCGCACGATGAGCACTGGGCAGCATTCAGGAATCATCCCGACTGGAAAAGGCTCTCATCGATGGAGGAATACAAGAATACTACTTCAAAAGTGAAGCCTTTCCTGCTTCATCCTACAGAGTATTCAGATTTCTAGTCACCTCAAGTCCCCTGGCTGAAGCCAGGGGCTATGATGGCCCCGTATAATGTGCAGTATCCCCTGGCTTCAGCCAGGGGGTACCACACCAGGGATCCTGTGACCTACGGCAGGCTGATCTGTGATATCAGTTTCTCAACCTCTTCTGTAGTCATTTCGTGGTCGGGAAGATTATTCTCGAAGTATTTC
>JALOMK010000231.1 GCA_025455505.1 Bacteroidales bacterium | reverse complement strand
AAATGGGAATTGTGTTGATATTTCAGGTGGCATAGTGATACATTGTATTTATAGTTTACTTATTTTCGTCACAATTTTTAATAAAAATTTAATTTAAAACCCAAGGAAAACTAAAAGAATTGATGAAGCATTTCATCAAAAATTATGAGCACTAACAATAGTGAGGCTACGACACTCCACGCTGAGAGTCGCCTCGTGGGTTGCTCTTCTGATGAAGAGCCTGGCGCGAAACCATTAGTATTTTCGCAGAATGAAATCCCAAACCAGTTAGTTAGCCCCCGGAGCATTGAATTCATGCGCCGGTACTTCCCCCTGACAACTACCGAATCGTGGAATGATTGGAAATGGCAGCTTCGTAATGCCTATACGGGTATTGAGGATCTGCGTAAGATCATGAAACTATCTGATAAAGAGGTTATGGCGATAAATAACCTGAAAGGTCGTTTGCCGCTGAGGATTACACCTTATTTTGCGTCTCTTATATATAAGTCGAAATATTCTGATCCACTAAGACGGAATGTTGTGCCTGTTGTAGAGGAGTTGCTTCAGCATAATACAGAACAGCCTGATCCGCTGCATGAGCAGTCGTTCTCACCTGTCAGGGGAATTGTTCACAGGTATCCCGACAGAGTCCTGTTCACAGTTACACAGGTTTGTTCAAGCTATTGCAGGTACTGCACACGATCGCACTCAGTGGGGCGACTGGACAAACTTGGAAGGCAGGATTTTGAAAAGGCTTTTGCTTACATAGAATCGCACAAAGAGGTCAGGGATGTTCTTATAAGCGGAGGAGACCCTCTGACGCTCAGCGATGAAACTCTCGACTTTATTCTCTCAAGAATACGGGCTATTGAACACGTCGAGATGATAAGAATAGGCACCAGGGTGCCGGTTGTGCTTCCCCAGAGGATTACAGACAATCTTATAGGCATTCTCAGGAAATATCATCCCCTCTTCCTGAGTCTGCATTTCTCGCACCCTGACGAGATTACGACAGAATGCATAAATGCCTGCAACAAGCTCGCTGACGGAGGATTTCCTCTTGGCAGCCAGACAGTGCTTCTGAAAGGAATAAATGATAATATTCCTGTAATGAAGGATCTCATGCACAGGTTGCTAAGGATGAGAGTTCGTCCTTATTACCTGTACCAGTGTGACCTGATCCCGGGATCGGGGCATTTCAGGACAACTGTAAAGAAAGGGCTTGAGATAATTAAAGGTTTACGAGGCTATACAAGCGGATATGCTGTTCCCACATTCGTAGTTGACGCTCCCGGCGGAGGAGGCAAGATCCCATTGCTTCCCGACTATGTTGTGGAACACGATGATGACAGGATTGTCCTGAGGAATTACAAGGGAGAGTTGTGTGAATATCCTGAAAAATAAAACTATCTGATGAGAGTAGGCCTAACATTTGATCTTCGGTCGTGGTACCTCGACCGCGGATATTCCATGGATGAAACTGCGGAGTTTGACAAGCAGGAAACTGTTGATGCAATTGAAGATGCCCTTCGGCAGATGGGTCATGAAACTGATCCTGTGGGCAATGCCTTCCAGCTTATAGATGCCCTGGCAGCAGGCAAAAGATGGGACATTGTGTTCAACATTGCAGAAGGTCTTTATGGCGACGGCCGTGAGTCGGTAGTCCCTGCAATTCTTGACCAGTACAGGATACCATATGTATTCAGCGGCCCTGTCATAATGGGTGTATCTCTTAACAAGCACCTGGCAAAGCTCGTAGTAAATGAAGCAGGTGTCCCCGTCAGCCCCGGCAGCCTGATTTCAGATATTAAGGAACTTTCGGCAATCAGCCTCGATTATCCTCTCTTCGTGAAACCCGTGTCGGAAGGAACAGGCAAGGGAATAACCTCAAAGAGCCTTGTCAATTCGCAGGAGGAGCTGAGGAGCATGGTGGAGTGGATACTTTCTGAATTCAACCAGCCGGCCCTTGTGGAGGAATACCTGCCCGGCAGGGAATTCACAGTAGGTGTTGTTGGCTACGGACAGGCGGCTCTTGCAATTGGCGGCATGGAAGTTATAACTGCTGACAACCTCCCCTATTCAGTTGAAGTTAAGGAGAATTACCAGGATTACTGCAAATACAAGCCCCTTTCCCCGGACATTGCAGACGAATGCATGCAGGTTGCTCTCCGGGCATGGAAAGCCCTCGACGCCGTCGATGCCGGCAGAATTGATCTTAAGGCTGACAGGCACGGAAAGATTTGTTTCATAGAGGCTAATCCCCTGGCCGGTTTGAATCCGGTGCATTCCGACCTCCCTATCCTGGCTCGTATGTACGGTATCGAGTACCAGCAATTGCTCGAAATGATAATGAAGGCTGCGATTGGAAGAGCAGGGCTTGATTGATCTTATAATAAAACAACTTCAGGATGCTTAAAAAGTGTACAATCATATATAACCAGCCCGGAGAGGGTGCTCTCGAAGACGAGCTCGACGTATTGGAACAGGCAGATCATATTGCGGCACATCTCGCTGAGCTTGGTATTGAAGTTGCCCGCAAAGGTTTTACATCTGACTTTCTAAACGAAATGTCGGCGCTTGTTGCTGAGAAGCCGGATTTCGTATTCAACCTTGTTGAATCGATCAGCAATAAAGGTGAACTAAATTATTTTGTACCGGCTCTCCTGAACGTGAATTCTATCCCTTATTCCGGGAATCCTCATGATGCAATTTTTCTCACAACCAGCAAGGTGATTGCGAGCCGGATGATGAAACTTGCCGGTATCCGGACAGCAGAATTCCTTTTTCCTTCAGAATTTAAGAAACTTGTGCCCGGGAAAAGGTACATAATAAAACCAATTTGGGAGGACGGTTCCCTTGGAATAACAAGTGATTCAGTTTTCTATTATGAACCAGGATACGAAGAGAAGTTCAGGGGGCTCTCGGATTCTCACTGGTTTATTGAAGAGTTCATCGATGGACGGGAATTTAACCTCAGTATGCTGGCCGGACCTGAAGGTCCTGAAATTATGCCAACGGCGGAGATTGTATTCGTTGGTTATGATGAAAGCAGGCCAAGGATAATTGATTTTAAGGCCAAGTGGGAAATGGACACCTTTGAATATGAGAATACAGTCAGGGATTTCCCGGGAGAGAAGTTAAGCAGGGGCCTTGAGAACTCTCTCCGTGAAACTGCAATGAAATGCTGGCAGCTATTTGGCCTCAGGGGCTACGCCAGGGTAGACATGAGAGCTGACAGCAACGAAAATGTTTTCGTTGTTGAAGTAAACGCAAATCCATGCATTTCACCGGAGGGTGGCTTTGTATCAGCAACAAAACAGGGAAATTACAAGTTCACCGAAGTTCTTTCAAGAATAATAAATGACCTGAACAGGTAACTTATGACAGAAATAGCAAAAGGCATAACAGCAGACGACCGTAAGGGTATCGAGGACATCCTCAGATCATCAGGGTATTTCTATGAATTTGAAATTGAAACCGCCCTCGGCATTGCTGATGAAACCCTTGAGAAAGGGATGGATGGCAGCGGTTATTACTGGATAACGGTGCGGGACGAAGACGGGCTCGTCGCATTTGCAAACTACGGCAAAAACGCCTTCTCAACACATTCATGGGATTTATACTGGATTGCCGTGCACCAGGAATCACGAAACAAGAAGCTTGGTTCTCTGCTTCTTAAGGCCTGTGAAGATGATGCCAGGGAGAGGGGGTGCGGTATTCTTTGGATCGAGACTTCCGGGCGGCCTCTATACGATTCCACTCAATCATTTTATATAAGGAACGGGTACACTCTTGAAGCCAGCCTGCGTGAATTCTATGGCCCCGGCGATCCGAAACAGATATACGTCAAGACTTTGTAGCAGCAGATTTTCTGCCAAGATAAGAAAGCATCAGATGAAGGGATTAAATACTATAGTGCTTCTGATAATGTCGAATGCATTCATGACATTTGCCTGGTATGGTCACCTGAAACTGAAGACAATGAGCAGGTTTGAAAACATCGGTATTTTTACAGTAATCCTCTTCAGCTGGGGAATAGCATTCTTCGAGTATTCGCTGCAGGTGCCTGCAAACAGGATTGGCTACCAGGGCACCGGAGGCCCATTCTCACTTGTTGAACTTAAAGTTATACAGGAAGTTGTCTCGATACTTGTGTTCACCGGGTTCACTCTTGTCGTATTCAGGACCGAACAGTTCAGCAGTATACTTTATATTTAAAAAATAGGAGAAACTCCTGATTTTATCCATGGATGTAAAGATGGAGGCGGGCTGGAAGGATGTTCTGAATGAAGAATTCAGCAAGGATTATTTCATCAGGCTGGCCGCCTTTGTAAGAAATGAATACATCAACAATACAATATATCCTCCCGGTAGCCTCATTTTCAATGCATTAAATCTTTGTCCCTTTGACAATGTCAAAGCTGTAATCATTGGACAGGATCCATATCACGGTCCCGGACAGGCACATGGTCTGTGCTTTTCAGTAAGGGAAGGCGTTGACTTTCCGCCCAGCCTTATAAATATATTCAAGGAACTGGAGTCTGACCTTTCAATTGCAAGGCCTTCAAGCGGTGACCTTACACGCTGGGCACGGCAGGGTGTACTTCTTCTCAATGCAACTCTCACTGTAAGAGCTCACCAGGCTGGTTCGCACCAGAGAAAAGGATGGGAAGAGTTCACAGACAGTGTGATAACAGCTCTCAACAAGCGCAGGAAAAACCTTGTTTTCTTTCTGTGGGGTGCCTATGCACAGAAGAAAGGTGAATCCATTGACAGGTCATGCCATCTTGTGCTTGAGTCGGTGCATCCGTCTCCCCTGTCAGCATCAAGGGGCTTCTTCGGAAACAGGCACTTCAGCAGGTGTAATACCTATCTTCAGCAAAACGGCATCTCGCCAATTGACTGGCATTAAGGGCTAAACCCTTTCGAGGGCTGAAATAATCGTGTTTTCAAGTTCTTCATACTCCTCGAAGCCCACTGACAATCTTATCATCCCGGGTTCAGGGTATTTTGAGCCCCATACTGGCTCTACAGGCATCAATATCGTCTCGGAATCTCCCAGAGTGGGAATCAGCCTGATCCTGTCCGCTACAAGCCCGATGAACCGGTCTCTTCGTTTACGCTTTTCATCAGCGCTGTTTCCTCTCAGGTCGAAAGTTATCATCGCTCCGAAGCCCTTATCCCTGAAAAGCCTCCTGGCGATGTCATTTGTCCCGTGGGAAGCCAGTCCCGGATAAAAAGTTCTTTCTATTTCTGGTGATTTGTCAAGAAGTCCAGCCAGATTAAGGGCATTCTGGCACTGTTTTGGAAAACGCAGTTTGAAGGTCTTAATCTGGGTCTGCAGCCTGTAGGCATCATCCGGGGAAATCATATGCCCGGCAAATTTTCTGTATTCCAATGCTTTCTGCATTATTTGCATATCATTGCCGCAGATGACTCCGGCTGTCAGGTTTCCATGACCAGAGAAGTATTTTGTCGCACTGTGAATTACAATTTCTGTCCCGGCTTCAAGCGGCCTGTACAGCCAGGGTGTGGCAAACGTATTGTCGACAATCACTTTTGCCCCGTATTTCCCGCATAATTTTGTAACATTCGTTACATCTGCAACAATTACAAGTGGATTTGACACTGTTTCAACATACACAATCTCAGGCCTGACTGCTGCAAGAGTTTTTTCGAGTTTGTCGAGGTCATACCCATTCTCGCCCGGACTGAAATACTGAGCATCAATTCCTCTTTTCTGTTTCAGAATATTTTCAACAAAGGAAATAGTTCCTCCATAAATCTCGTTAAAGAAAAGCCAGGGACCGGTATCCCTGCCATTCTGGAATACAGACAGGGCAATATCGATTGCTGCCATGCCCGTCTGTGCAAGGAGTGCCCAATTGCAGCCTTCAAGTTCCATAATGCTCTCCTCAGCTGATACAACAGTCGGGTTCCTGTACCTTGAATAGATGTACAAATCAGGTTCCCTTGAATTGGACAACTCGTTGCTGAATGCTTCCGCCGTTATGCCCGCATCTGTAAGGTCGAAACCGGAATCACGGTAAACCGGCATCCGGATGCTGTTTATGTTTTTCCTTGCCATAGGTTAAATACTTTAATTTGGTCTTCCAATTTAACAGGTTTGAAGTCGCTGTAGAATAATATCCTGTCTGATAATTCGCCAAGCAGGAAGAAAAGCACAAAAAGCCTGTCGCTGACGCCAGGCACCAGCAGTAAGGCAGAAGATGTCAGCAACAGTACCAGTATTCTGAATACACGAAGGGCAGCAAGTGCCGGAATATTGTTATCCCTTACAAGATACCTGGCTGAAAGCAAAATCCTCAGGGCTGCCAGGAATAAAAAAGCAATTGTTTCACCAGCAATGAATGAAGCTGTAAGAAGGGCTGTCAGAAAGGCCTGCCCGCTGTTAAATACTGTATTAATGCCTTGTGATGAATAGTGATACACCCAGTCTATGAGAATTACGAGCGCAACACCGGAAGCAGCCGCAGCCAAGTTGATGTATGGTGATTCAAAAAATGCAGCTGCGAGTGACAGCATCGAGAATGCAATATATGCAAGTATTTCGCGGCTGAGAGGTGACGACTTTATATTAACCAGTGCCCGCCATGAACGCAGGGGTTTACCAAGATGGAACAGGGAAGCCAGCATTGCAGCTCCTAGCAATATTACAAGGTGAAGGCCATTGATCCCGGACCCCGTCACTGCCGATGAGATTGCAGCGGCAACTGCCATTGAAGCCAGGAAAGTGAAAACTATGAGACTCCACTCAGGCATAACCCTGCCTTTGTTTTCCTTCTCCGCTTCATGGTTTTCACTGAATCGGGATTTGGGTTCTATCCTCAATGGTGGCAGGCTGTAATTGCCGGCAAGGTGCAGTGCAGGGTTTAGGTGAACCGGAAACCACACTGGGCTGCCGCCTTCGATCCTGTCAGGAATAATGCCGAATGAAAGCGCTCCGGTCGGACAAGCTGAGGAACATGCAGGAGGCAGATTCTCGTTCAGGAGAGTGTTGCAAAAAGTGCATTTGCCTGTTATGCCAAGAGATTCGTCATATTTTGGAGCATCATAGGGGCAATTCCATTGGCAGTAATGGCATCCCAGGCACTTAATTCCATCAATGAGCACCGAGCTGCTGAGATTATCCCTAGAGATTGCGCCTGTTGGGCATCCCTCGAGACACACGGCCTTTTCACAGTGATTGCAGGCGATTGAAAGGTTTGTCAGAGGGAGGGCAGGAATGACATTTATGTTAGTGCTGAGGATTGTTCTTGGCCTTACTGTCCATTTGTTTTCAAGCACACAGGCTGCCGCACAGGCATTGCATCCTGTACATCTTCCATGATCAAAGATGAAACCCTTCCTCATTCCTGTATTACCTTTTCAATTTCGGCTTTAGTATCGTGAAAGGCGGCTCCGTAACCCATATCAGTCTCATCCGGGCTCACCAGGAAGTTACCTCCACCACCTTCACTTAGCCATATCCCGTTTGGAAGCACAATAGTTCCTTCCGGAATCCTGTTCGACACCAGAGCCCTGCTCCTTAATTCCCCCCTGTCATTAAAGACCCGCACGATGCATCCGTCGGTAATGCCTCTTAAGCTGGCATCGTAAGGGGAAATAGACACTCCCGGCGGGGCCACTGAATTTCTGATTGTGTCAAGATTTCCGAACTGTGAATGAATTCTGGATGATGTATTCGGGGTGATGAATGACAAGGGGTACTTTCCGCTTTCTCCCGGGGAAACATTTTCAACGTACGCAGGAAGCGGGGAAACATTCCATAATTTCTCAGCTGTTTCGCTGAGTAGTTCAATCTTTCCGGAAGGAGTACCGAAGATCTTGTTTTCAAAAGCAATCTCCTCAAGACCCGGAGCAAGAACAGGACCATTTTTCAGATCGTCCAGGGTAAGACTGGTATATCCTTCAATCCGTTTTTTGAGCCAGGCATTTATATTTTCGATCCCGGGTTCCGGAATTAGTGAAGCAGGGACAGCCATTTTCATCTTTTTAGCGAGCAGGTAATAGATCTCGCTTTCAGGTCTGACCTCTCCCCTTGGCTCAAGTATTGCCGGCTTGTACTGCACATATGGAGACCAGTACGATCCTGCTATATCGGGCTGTTCAAAAATATCTTTTGCGGGGAGTATTATGTCGGCAGTTTCAGCTGTATCTGTCATGAACTGGTCTATCACAAGCTTGAATTCAAGCCTGGCGAATGCTTTCCTCACATTTCCTGAGTCAGGTGACTGGAGAAGCGGATTTCCCCTTTCCACCCAGGCAGCCTTAAGCATGGGATCTGCTATGCTGAGCATGTCGGCACCCAGCCTTGCCATAGATATTTTTCGCCTGAAGGGCCTGTCATTCTGCTCATCAGGATAGTAAGATTCAGGTTCCCTGATCCTGTCGAATACATAGCTTTGCAGGTTTGCATAGTTAAAACCGGCCCCGCTTTTACCTATATTTCCCGTAATTACTGCAAGTGCAAGGATTGCACGAATTGTCTGACCTCCGTTCAGGTGTCGCTGAAGCCCGTAGCCTGGAAGGAAGGTGACAGGTCCTCCCCTGCCTATCAGGACAGCGAGTTCAAGGATTGTTTTTTCAGGCACACCTGTGATTTCTGATGCTGCTGAGGGCGACATTGATATGGATGCAGCAAAGAGATCAAAGCCCTTAACATGTCTGGCTATGAAT
>JALOMK010000230.1 GCA_025455505.1 Bacteroidales bacterium | reverse complement strand
TTTTGCTTTCATGATGACCTCCCTTTCTTTTTTTAATTTGCAGTTAACTTTTTCCTTATTTTTACAGCTTCTTTTTTAATATTAAACAAATAGCATACCAAAACAAATGGCGAAGTTTTTAACCAACAGGGAGGAGAATTATTCTCAATGGTATAACGACCTGGTAATCAAGGCCGATCTGGCCGAGAATTCAGCTGTAAGAGGATGCATGGTCATCAAGCCTTATGGCTACGCGATATGGGAAAAGATCCAGGCTGAACTGGACAGGTTATTCAAGGAAACCGGTCATGTCAATGCATATTTTCCGCTTTTCATACCGAAATCATTCTTCAGCAAGGAGGCCGCGCATGTGGAAGGTTTTGCCAAGGAGTGTGCCGTTGTAACCCATTACAGGCTAAAAAACGACGAGAACGGAAAGGGAATTGTTGTTGATCCTGCAGCAAAGCTCGAGGAAGAACTCATAATACGCCCCACCTCAGAGACAATAATCTGGAATTCATACAAGAACTGGATCCAGTCGTACCGCGATCTGCCCATCCTCATTAACCAGTGGGCAAACGTTGTGAGATGGGAAATGAGGACAAGGCTATTCCTGAGGACGGCCGAATTCCTCTGGCAGGAGGGACACACAGCTCACGCCACAAGACAGGAGGCTATGGAGGAAACCGAGAGAATGATCAATGTTTACGCCAGTTTTGCGGAAAATTCAATGGCTCTGCCGGTAATTAAAGGCTATAAATCAGAGAATGAAAGGTTTGCCGGGGCTCTCGACACCTTCGCAATTGAGGCTCTCATGCAGGACGGCAAGGCTCTGCAGGCAGGCACAAGCCACTTCCTGGGCCAGAACTTCGCAAAAGCCTTTGACGTTCAGTTCACTGACAAAACAGGCAAACTCGACTACGTATGGGCTACATCCTGGGGTGTGTCAACAAGGCTTATGGGAGCCATAATCATGGGTCATGCAGATAATAACGGCCTGATCCTGCCTCCGAAGCTTGCTCCCATCCAGGTTGTTATAATCCCGATTTACAGGAATGAGGAACAGCTTTCTGAAATTTCCGTCAAGGCTGAAAAAATAAAAAAGGAATTCCTTGCACTCGGAATATCAGTAAAATATGATGACAGGGATAACAACAAGCCTGGCTGGAAGTTTGCCGACTATGAGCTCAAGGGTGTCCCTGTAAGACTGGCCCTGGGTCCGCGCGACATTGAGAATGGCACCGTGGAAGTTGCAAGAAGGGACACTCTTGCAAAAGAGACGGTATCGATCGAAGGTATTGCAGGACATGTGAAAAAGCTTCTTGACGACATCCAGGAAAACATTTACAGGAGGGCTTTCGAATTCAGGAATGAAAACACTTTCCGCATCGACAAGTGGGATGATTTTGTTTCAGTCCTCGAGAACCAGGGTGGATTCATAATGGCACACTGGGACGGAACTGCAGAGACCGAAGAGAAGATAAAGGAACTCACAAAGGCAACAATACGCTGCATCCCTTTCGATTCGCCCGAAGAAGAAGGCAAGTGCATCTACACCGGAAAACCTTCAAAAAGGAGGGTGCTGTTTGCAAGATCTTATTAATAATTGTAACTTGGGCTTCCAATTGCAAAAAAACCTGAATAACATGACCAGCCAGGACGATAAGAAGCAACAGATTGTAGGAATACTTAAAGAGAAAGCCCTGCTGAAGCAGAAGGTCTATGATAACACATTCGAATCGTTCAGCATTGTCAAGGACATCCTGAAGAATTTTGCCAGGGATATTAACGGAAGCCTGGGGGGCGTCGATGGGAGGATCAGGCTTGAATATACAGACCGGAGCAACTTTGATGCCCAGATAAAAGTAGCGGGCGACATCCTGCTATTCAGCATGCACAGCAATATTTTCCAGTTCGACAGGGAGCATCCGGCCTGGAAGACCCCTTATATACAGAAGAACAAATTCAATGCATATTCAGGAATAATCAACATCTACAACTTCCTTGCCGATTCTTTCAGGTATTCGCGGCTTGACGATCTTGGCTATCTGATTGCCAGGATCTTCATAAACCATGAAAAGCAGTATTTTGTTGAGGGGAAACGGCAGATGGGCATGCTCTTCACTAACTACGGCAGTGAGGAAATAAACAGGAACTCGCTCCAGCTGATAATTTCAACTGCGGTACAGTATTCTATGGAATTCGATCTCCTGGTGCCTCCCTATGATACTGTCAAGATAGCAACAGTGGGACAGGCTGAGGCCAAGATTCAGCATTCCAGGGTGATAACGGGCAAAAGGCTCGGATTCCAGTTTAATTCCGATGATGTCCTTTTAGGTAACTCTCATGACACCTGATGTCATCCGTACAGCCCACATACAGCTTAGGCAGCAGGCTGATTGTTGTTATTGCGCTGTTACTTGCCTGCGGGCCTGCTGAATCACAGTACTCAACCGGCAGCATTACAGTTTTAAAGAGAGAGGTTCCACCCCGGCAGCTATCATTCCACAAACCTGTTTTTGTAAGCCCGGCAGGAAAATATATCAACTCACGGCTGCTACTGGTACCCTCAAACGCTGAAAACCTCGGCTCTTATCCGCATTATCTCGATTCGCTCAAGATCAAAGCCTCAAGAAACCTGCTGACAAGGACGATCTTTGATGCTATGGTAGTGCGAAAACCCCAGCCTGTAAAAATTGTCAATTCCGGCGAAAGCGAAGCCGCCTTCAGCCAGTCGGAAGGCATGAAAATACGGAATATCACCGTAAGAAGGCTCGACGTATTCGGAAGCAGCATAAAGGAACCTGATGCGGAAAACCCCGATAAGGTTGAGAAGCTCCTTAATAAAACTCATATAAATACCCTGGAGGCAATAATACGGAAAAACCTCCTCTTCAAATCAGGAGATATAGCTTCACCGCTTGTCCTCAGCGACAACGAAAGGTTGCTGCGACAGCTCTCATACATCGACGATGCCAGGATAATTGCCGTTCCTGTTTCGGAAAATGAAACAGACATAGTCGTGCTTACAAAGGACATATATTCCCTGGCCGCTTCATACAATTACGGAGGACTGAAAAAAGGGAACCTTTCTGTCTTCGAAAAGAACATCTTCGGGATGGGGCATGAATTCGGAATAGAGATCCCTTTCGACACCAGGATAAAGGAATCCCCGGGTTTCGGGGCACATTACAAGATAAACAACATTGCAAGGTCATTCACAAACATTGAAGGTTTCTACCTCGATGACCTCCGTGAAAAATCATACGGTTTCATTGCAAGCAAGGAACTCATAAGCGCAAGCACAAAATACGCCGGGGGAATTTCTATAATACAGATGAAGACAAGCGAGGACCTCGGCTCCCTCGAAGAACCTCAGCTTCTTAGATACAACTTCCAGGATTACTGGCTTTCAAGATCCTTTCTTCTGGACAGAAATACTGTTTCAAGAATCATCATTGGTGCAAGGTACACCCATAACAACATCTTCAACAGGCCTGCAATAAGTCCCGATTCGTACCATGAGCTTCAGAACTACCGCCTATACCTCGCCTCGGCCGCCTTTTCAGTCCAGAAGTATTTCAAGGCCAGCCTCATATATGGCTACGGACGCACCGAGGACATTCCCTACGGGGGAATTGTCAAATTCACCGCGGGAAACGAGATAAACGAATTCAAGCACAGGTATTATTTCGGAACGGAGCTTGCATTGGGAAAGGCATTCAGCCGGATCGGGTATGTATATTCTTCGATCGGAATTTCGTCGTTCATGAATGAAGGAAATACTGAACAGGGAATGATAGCGGCAAGGATAAACCATTTTTCGAACTTGTTCGCAATGGGAAGGAACATGATGAGGCTGTTCACTAACTTCAGGTATACAAAAGGCTTTAACAGGTATACGGATGAGCACCTGCTTTACCCCACCGACAACGGGTTTTCGGGTTTCAGGAATGACTCGGTAACAGGTATCGACAGGTTCTCCCTGGGTCTTGAGACAGTTGTTTTCAGCCCGGCAAACGTTTACGGGTTCAGGTTCGCATTCTTTGCTTTTGCCGACTATTCGTTCCTTGAGGGAGAATACAACCAGCCCCTGTTTCGGAACAGTCTCTCGTCTGTAGGCATTGGTGTAAGGATCCGCAACGATAACCTCCTGTTCAATACCCTGCAGATCCGGCTGGCGTATTATCCCAATCCGCCGGATTATTCAAGGATAAGCAATGTAATTATTTCGGGGGAACAACTGCTGAGACCTTCAACATTCGATCCCGGACCGCCATCGATTATATATTACAGGTGATGACAGGAGAAAAAGGAGCAGAAGCTTCCCTGGGTATCAGGTTCAGGAGTTTTATCAGGGATGAGGATCTTCTCCCGGGAAATGAAAGTACCCTTCTGGGAGTAAGCGGCGGCATTGATTCGATGGTGATGGCAGCTCTTTTTAAGGAGTCGCTGCTGCCTTTTGCAATTGCTCATTGCAACTTCAGACTCCGCGGAGAGGAAGCTGACAGGGATGAGGATCTTGTAAGGC
>JALOMK010000229.1 GCA_025455505.1 Bacteroidales bacterium | reverse complement strand
GCTCGCATTCCTGATTATATTAATAATTGAAGGGTCGATAACGGCTGTGAGAGCTTCTTCTGATTTTGCTGCCGCCTTGTCGAGACCCTCCATTTTAATACCATGAATTGTCCTCAGGAGGGAGTCATAGAAAAGGCCCTGCTCCACTACTGATTTTGTTGCTGCCACTGCATTCTCCTTTCCGCACGACAGCACATGGGTTCTGTCGGCCAGCTCCGAGAGTTTGGTACCCTGGTTGGCTGTAAGTCCGAATACGGCATTGTGTTTTTTGCTTTTAAGAGCTGATGCCAGTCTTATCACTTCCTTTGTCTGTCCCGAATTTGAGGCAGCGAACACAGCAACGTCGTCGAGGTTATATTCTTCAGCCTGTGTGCATCCTTCTGTCATCAGCGGGAAGGAGTACTTCCATTTGAGCGATGCCGTGATGGCGCGCTTTGCCGGAAATATCCTGCTGCTGCCCTCTCCTGTAAGGAACAGGCCCTTTGTTGCTTTCACGGCAGAAGCAAATTCCGCCCCGGCTGTAGGATCGAATGATGCCATAATTGAGGGAGTTTCGAGCATCTCCCTCACAAGGGCGTACTTACTGTATTTTTCTTCTTTCAGGTTCATGGCTATAAGGTTTTAGTGATTAAAAATTCCGAAAGGTCGTTCTGCACCTGCGGGTCCTTCTGGAATCCCCCTCCAAGGTGCTGCCAGTATACTTCGGCATATTCAACGCCTGCCATCCTGCCGTAGTTGCGGTTTCCCTCAAGCACGAACCCGAAAAAGTCGTCCATCTTGTGCATGTGCTTCATCAGGTCGATCTGGGAGATGTGGTAACCAAGCATCTCTTTTTTTGTCTCAACTGCGGACGTGATGTCGACATAGAAATGAGGCGGCGCTATCTGCGATCCAAGCGGGTCGGAAAGAGTAAGAGGCGAGGAGTGGTAAAGCAGTGGGGTAATGTCGAGATGTTTTTCCTCAACAGGAACAGTATGAAGTGAGGCCACCATTGCAGCTGCCTCCACTATGTTGGCTGTGGTTCGGTGATCGGTATGGTAATCGTTGGGGAGATGTGTGAAAACCACCCCGGCCCTGACTTTCCGAAGGAGGGAAATGACCCTCAGCCGGAACTCCCTGCTGTCGAAAAGAAAGCCGTCGACACCCCCGAGGAAATAGTATTCGGCGTCAAGCACTGCTGCCGCCTTCCTGGCTTCCTCTATCCTTAGACGGGCGGTTTCTTCCATTGTCATGTCACAGCCTCCGAGGTCTCCGGATGTCATTGTGGCGATCACTATCTTATAGCCTTTGTCCTTAAGGAGCTTCAGGGTTCCCGCGTTCCAGGCTTCTGCGTCATCGGGATGCGCGTTTATTGAGACCGCAACTTTATTGAATTGTTTTGTCATAGTCGTGAGTGTTATTGTTTACCGGCATATATCTTTTCAAGTCTTACAAATTCAGGCAAGTCGCCGGCAAGTGGTTTCATGTAGCGGATGAATTCGTCTGACACATGATTTCCCTCATTGTTGAAATAGCTCAGCGGCATGGGTTTTGCTGACACTGCAACTTCATGAAGAGGAACGCTGCCGTATTCCACCATGTAAGGATCGTCCGACACCCTTACGATGCTGACCATTACCCCGCTCTTACCGCTTTCGGCGAGCTTCACTGCCTCGACACCGCACCTGTATGCCTCTTCCAGGTCGACTGCCGAGCTGCGCACAAAATCGCACATTATCAGCGATTCGGTTATCTGGAACTCACCCCTGTAGTCGAATGCAGAGGTTATCATCTTGTGGAGGCTCAGCCCTACACTTGCGCCACCCATGGCCCCGAATTCAATATTGTTGAACTTGTCCTTGGCGGTGGCTGAGCTGACGGGGGTTCCGTCCTCGAACTTCAGCCCTTCGCCGCATACAACGGAAACCCATCCATAGTCCTTTATGCATTTCTCGACATCGGCAAGGAATTTCTCCCTTACGAAATGAAACTCGGGAGCATAGATAAGATGCGGGGCATCATCGGGATCTTTCCTTGCCAGGGCCGTTGCTGCAGCCAGCCAGCCGGCATCGCGGCCTATAGTCTGGTATATTACGAACTTGTCCACTTTCTGCATGTCGCGGGCAAGTATCCCGGCCTGCATAACGTTGAGGATATTGCTGCGTGCAGCAGATGCGAATCCCGGGGTGTGGTCGGTGCCGAAGAGGTCATTGTCGACTGTTTTGGGGATCCCGATGCCCGTGAGTTCGTATTTCTCCTTCCTGCAGTATTCCTCCACCCTGTGGATTGTGTCCATCGTGTCGTTCCCGCCGATAAGGAAAAAGTACCTGATGTTGTATTTCTTAAGCACACCCAGTATCAGCGGAAGGTCGTGGTCCTTTACTTTGTGCCGCGATGAGCCTAGGGCGGAGGAAGGAGTGCCGCGCAGGCCCTCTATCACTTTCCGGGGTTGCCGGCCAAGGTCATAGATGCGCTCCTGCATGAAGCCCTCGATGCCGTATTGCATCCCGTAGATGTTTTCGATCCGGGGCGATTTCATTGCAGTTTCTATTACTCCCGCCAGGCTTGAGTTTATTACTGATGTCGGGCCGCCTGACTGGCCGATTAATGCGTTTCCTTTAACCATAGTTTATCATTTTATAATTAGTCTTCTTATACCCCGGGATTCATCCCGGGGTTAGTGGTCCGGCGAATCATGCACCTGTGAATCCGAGGGGCGCTTTCCCCGGGATTCATCCCGGGGTTAGTGGTCCGGCGAAGCATGCACCTGTGAATCCGAGGGGCGCTATCCCCGGGATTCATCCCGGGGTGTGTGCATCCGGGAAGCACAGTAGTATTGCAGGATGAAACCTTTTGGTGGCTCATGTCAAATAAATTTCAGGACCCCGAAGAATTCCGGCCTGTGATAATCGGGCTCCGGGGTTCCCACGGGGTTCCATGTCACATAATGCGGCACCGATAGCTTGTCGCCGCACTTGTAGAAATTCGCCCTGAATGCCTTTCCCCTGAGGTCGCCTACTTTGTGCCTGAAAAATACCTCGGGCGGAATTGCGGCGGTAAGTGTCCAGGAGTATTCCCCTTTGCGCTCCGGTACGGGCGTGCTGCCTGCCGATGAAAGCCTCCTGATTTTCGATACCAGGTCCGGACTGATCCTTGTGCTGTCAGCCCTTCCTGTTCCCGAACCTGCAAGACAGGTGCCGATACCGTTGAATTCCAGGTTGTAATATATGCCGTCGTCAGCGGGCGACACAAAGAATTCAACGCATGAATCCTCGCATACCATCTGGTTTGTTTCTGTCATCTCGGCCTTGAAATATTCCTCTCTGACATAGTATTTGAGATATATCTCCTCGTCGCCGTATGCAATTGCCACCGACACTTCCGGCCTGTAATCATAGCCCTTCCAGTTGAGGGTGCTGACAGGAAGACGCGTACCCAGGGAGTCGAGCATGGCGGATATATCTTCGAGTGCTGTTTTGCCCGACACCTTTTCAAGCTTCCTTACATCAGTAATTTTCATTTTCCTGCAACTCTTTACTTCGGAACTTACCGAACCAAATAAAACACGACTATTTAACTGTAAAAAACATCCCTAATCTACACTGAAATATTCAAATCTGCAAAAGCTATGCTGTTACCTGTTCTCTTTCTTTTTCCGGAGCTTCTGGTCCTTGAAGTTCCTGATCGTGATATCCCAGCTGTTATCGGCATTCCAGCCCGCTTTTAGGTCTATTTCCTGGCCATAGTATGAGACCGGTTCCGGCTGCCGCCCCGAGCTGAAGTCGCCGCTTGTCCATTTGCCGTCATTGTTAAGATCATAAATGACTCTCAGCCTGTAGATCCCCGGGTCGAGCAGCGGGAAAAGCACCTTACCGGCTCCTTTCCCTTTGACAGTACCGATAACCTTCTCATCCTGGAGAAGAAGCTGGGTAATCCTGCTCCCGTCATAACCCGAGATATCGAGGGTAAGTTTATTGTATGATTCAGGGTCCCTGACAGTGAATTTAAAGGCTGTTGAATCGGAGACTTCATCATAAATATTGCCGAAGGAGGCTGAATCGGCAATGAGCAGGTATTGTTTCCCCTGGGCAAGTGTCGCGGAAAATTCGTACCTGCATGAGTTTGCCGGGTCAGGGATAAACCTGTAGTTCAGGGTTCTGCGTTTCGAATCGGCAAGCTCATAAAGTCTTATCCGTGATGTGTCAGGAGCACGGAAAGGCGTTGCGGCGCTGAACACTATTTTTTCAGAAGGGCGGAGGTCGCCCGACTTAATCCTTGATTCATAAGTGAAAACGGGCTTCTTCACCCTTGCTGTTCTGGCAGGACGGGGAGCAGAGAACCTCAGCGGCACTGTATCGGTCCTGCTTACTGTCATTCCGAGCGTATCAGTGTATGGGCAGGTCACGAGTGTTGTCAGCTGGGGCTGTGAATAGAGCGTACTGTCTGTAATCCATATCCTGATGCTGTCCTTCCCGGCGTTTGACTCGGTGAACCAGCTGCCTGCCGGAGCGCCCGGGATATCGAAGCGAAAC
>JALOMK010000228.1 GCA_025455505.1 Bacteroidales bacterium | reverse complement strand
CATCTTCCTTGCCAATGCCGATCCGGCGGAGCGCACACAGATGTTGCACGGTTACGAAGGCACACCGGAACTGGGGCGCCAGCTCGAAAGGATTCGGAGAATTCATATTTGTTAGGAACGGCCATGTTACGGAAGGCTCTCACTCAAATATGTTTTTTGTTTTCGGCGACACTGTTTTCACCCATCCCGAATCGAGACTTATACTTTCCGGAATAACAAGGAGAAACGTAATCCGAATGGCCGCGGAGGCCGGCATAAGAATCAGGGAGGAAGCAGTGAAGCTGACCGACATAAAAATTGCAGATGAGGCTTTCATAACAAATACTTCTGCCGAAGTAACACCCGTAACAGGCATTGACGGAATCAAAGTAGGCAGCGGCTTGCCGGGGCCTTTGACAAAGAGGCTCATGGACAGCTTCTCCCTTGCAATTGAAAAATTACGGTGACTGCAGTTCTGAGAGGGTGAACCACTTTTTAATATATTTGCACAAAATTTTCTGAAAATGGACAATGCCTTACACAGCGAACAGGAACAAATCAGGAGAGAATCCCTTTCCGAATTGCGCAAACTGGGGATCGATCCCTATCCTGCAGCAGAATATCATGTAACTTCAGGTGCAAAGGAGATACTGGAGAACTATTCGGCTGAAAAAAACAACTTCCAGGAAGTCTCGCTGGCCGGCAGGATTATGCGCAGGAGAATAATGGGCAACGCCTCATTCGCCGAAATAATGGACTCCTCCGGCAAGATTCAGATATATGTCAGGCGCGATGATGTTTGTCCGGGTGAAGACAAAACGATGTACAACACTGTTTTCAAGAGACTTCTCGACATCGGTGACATTATCGGCGTTGAAGGGCATGTCTTCACTACCCAGATGGGAGAGATCACCGTTCATGTAAAGCGCTTCACTTTGCTATGCAAATCAATTCGTCCGCTCCCCGTAGTAAAGGAGAAGGACGGCACGCTGTTCGATGCTGTAACCGATCCCGAAATGAGGTACAGGCAGAGGTACGTGGACCTCATCGTGAATCCTCATGTAAGGGACGTTTTCAGGAAGAGGACAATGATAATCCAGTCGATGCGTGAACTTTTCAATTCAAAGGGTTATCTCGAAGTTGAGACTCCTGTTCTTCAGCCTATCCCGGGCGGAGCGGCGGCAAGGCCCTTCATTACGCATCACAATACCCTCGACATGCCGCTTTACCTCAGGATTGCAAATGAACTATATCTTAAGCGTCTGATAGTGGGAGGATTCGACGGCGTTTATGAGTTCGCGAAGGACTTCAGGAACGAGGGAATGGACAGGACTCATAACCCGGAGTTCACTGTAATGGAAATATATGTTGCCTACAAGGATTACAACTGGATGATGAGTTTCACGGAGGAGATAATCAGGAAGGCAGCCCTCGATCTTCACGGGACAACGGACATAGAGTACGGTGAGACAAGGATAAGCCTTGAGCCTCCGTACCAGAGGATCAGCATGACTGATGCCATCAGGCAGCATACGGGCATAGATATCGGCTCGCTGAGCGAGCAGGAACTCAGGGAAGAATGCCAGAGGCTTCACATCCCGGTTACAAAGGAAATGGGCAAGGGAAAACTTATAGACCAGATCTTCGGCGAGAAGTGCGAACATCATTATATACAGCCGACTTTCATAACCGACTATCCCACTGAGACCTCGCCGCTCACAAAGATGCACAGGAGCAAACCCGGAGTCACAGAACGCTTCGAGCTGATGATAAACGGAAAGGAGATTGCAAATGCCTATTCTGAACTGAATGATCCCATCGATCAGCTTGAAAGATTCCAGGATCAGCTGAGGCTTTCAGAGAAGGGAGACGATGAAGCAATGTTCATTGATCTCGATTTTGTGAGAGCACTCGAGTACGGAATGCCCCCCACATCGGGAATGGGTATCGGCATCGACAGGCTGACTATGCTCCTGACAAACCAGCCCTCGATACAGGATGTTCTGCTTTTCCCGCAGATGAAACCTGAAGTTCACAGGGGGAAGGTTGATAACAACGAATAGTGTTAATAAAATCCCCGGTTTTGAGTTGCATTGTTTAGTAAATTGCACGGCAATATTACAAGACATTGTCATACATCCTGCCATACAACATTTCATATAAACTGCTGATAAAGGCCTTCTGGGCGCTTGCCGCACTTCTTCTTCTCGCGCCTGCAAAATCACAGGATAACTCTTTCAATCCCTTTCCCTTCTGGGTATATTCTCCTTACATATACAATCCGGCCATGACCGGCACAAAGGATTTTGTTTCGGTCGACCTGAACGGGCTCTTCCTGGGAAGCATAAACACCCAGGTTGCAGGAGGAAGCGCCAGGTTTTCAAGGACAAGCTCAGGCTATTACAATTCACCCGACATACTCGAGTTCAGGAATGCAGGGATAGGCGGTAGCGTTGTACATGGCAGCCAGGGTCCTTCGAGGAATATCGGTGCTGATTTCTCGGCTTCATACCAGATACCTCTCAGCACCCGTAACCTCACTTTCCTTTCATTCGGAGCTTCGGGAAAAGCAATGTACAATATCTTCGACAGCCTCGCCGCAGGCACAGGTTCCCTGCAGTCAAAAAAAATGTACACTGATATGAATGCCGGGGTTTACCTGTACGGGGCAAGCTTTTTTACAGGCATATCGGCTCTGAACATCCTTGGAAACTATAGCATGCCCGACAGCCTCGGAGCATACGGAATTGCCTCATCCCGCCAGTACCTCTTCACTGCAGGATACAAGATCGTGCTCAGCCGGCAAATGAACATAGTTCTTGAGCCATCAATTGTAGCTGTTGCAAACGATTCTACAATCAGCACAGCCTGGAAATACATTTATCCTGTTCTTAAACTGTATGTCGAAAATTTCTGCCTCGGTTCATACTACAGGGATGAAGGGAATCTTTCCTTTTTCTTCCAGTACAGATTCCCAAGCCTTTACATTGGATCATATTTTGAGCTGCCAAGGAAATCACCCTATTTTAAAAGCGATCCCCTCATTGAGGTCACCATAGGACTTAACCTTCAGAAAGACAAAAAACGCCTTTCGGGGAAAGGCCACTGGTAAACAGGATGATATGAAAAGAATTCTGGGCATATACAATTTTATCATACTGCTGGCCGTGGCTGCCGGATCCTGTTCCCCTTCAGCACGTAAAAGCAGTTCTGCCCCTACCGCACAGGATGCCTCTTCAGCAGTTGATTCATCATCACTCAGGAGATACATAATTACCGACACTCTCAGCCTTAAAGTGTTTCACCCTTCAAAGGGCGTGAGGTTTTTCAGGGACAGTCTCCTGTTCCTGTCGCCGGCGAAGAATGAAAGAAGAATGGTCCCGATACAGATAAACTTCGGAAATGTCGAAGCCTATTATGCCCTTTCTTCCGACCCGGGAGAAGAACACAGGGTCTTCTCGAAATCAACAAGGTTCGTCTACCCTGCAGAGGCTGTAACATTTATGCCCGATTATAAAACTGTATATTTCACCGACATCCTTTCACGCGACAGGAAGGAAAAAATCTACACTGCCGTGTACGACAACCGCAGGAAAGGATGGATAGAGGATGACATACCCCTTTGGTTCTGCCATGAAGGGATAAGGTACACTCACCCTGCCCTTTCACCTGACGGCACGCTTCTTGTGTTCTCCTCGGACATGGCCGGAGGTTCCGGGAAAATGGACCTGTATGTATCACGCCGGGAGAGCGACAAATGGTCGCTTCCTGAAAACCTGGGGGTTGAAATTAACAGCCCGGGGGACGAAATGTATCCTTTCATCGCCCGGAATAACCTTTTGTTCTTTTCGAGCGACGGTTTGAAAGGCTACGGGGACCATGACATCTTTGCCTGCCAGTACAGGGGCAAGGGATGGGACCTTCCCGTAAACCTTTCGGGGGAGATCAACACGAAGAACAGCGACCTTGCCTTCACAATGAATGGAGCAAGCGAAACAGTGGCGGTGTTTTCGTCAGCCTCAGCCAGTGACATAGACCTTGTGAGGGTGAAAAAGGGACAATTGCCCCTTGCCGACAGCATAAAAACTCTCCCTCTTACACTTTACGCACTCGGGCTTGCCGACAGGAACTTCAGCTACAAATTCAGGCCTGTTGCACCGGTAGCCGCCGAAAAACCCGGACCGGCTCCGGAGCCCGGACCAACGCAAGTGGCCAAAGCCCCTCCCCGGGAGCCGCCCGCCCCCGAGCCGGTAGCTGCCGCCCTTCCTCCTGCTGCTGAAAAAAAGGATGTAATTCTCTACAGGGTCCAGATACAGTCGAGCGTAAAACCCCTCGGGAAACGTGAAATTGATGTCAACGGCGTCAAGTACATGACATACGAATATTATTACCTCAGGGAATACAGGAGCACGATTGGAGAATTCAGCACACTCAGGCCTGCTGTGAACCTTCAGAATGCACTCAGGCGATCGGGCCGGAAAGAAGCATTTGTAGTAGCCTTCAAAAACAATGTCCGCTCACTCGACATGTCTCTG
>JALOMK010000227.1 GCA_025455505.1 Bacteroidales bacterium | reverse complement strand
GACGATGCCGAAGCCGTGAGAAAAATACAGGGCGTCTCCCTTTTTCAGGCAGGGCTTTATCCTTGGCCATAGTAATCTCTGTGCGGCATCAGATACAAGATATTGTATAACTGTTCCCTTCGTGGCAGCTTCTTCAACAGGGAAAAGAGTCACCCCGGGAATAAAACCATCTTTCACTGCCTTATCCCAGTCAGCCTTGAATTCGGGAGCCTGCCCGACTATGACATTTATGCCGTTGTCTTTCATGTTCAGGGCCTGGGCAGGTCCCTGCACTCCATAGCCTATTACCGCAACAATTTCATTTTTAAGAACTTCCCTGGCTTTTTCAAGGGTGAATTCCTCGCGTGTCACGACGTTTTCTGTTACTCCGCCAAAATCGATATTTGCCATAGCTTAAGTTTTTGTTATTTATTTATTGGATTCTGTTTTCTTATTTAATATAGTGTGGTAATGTCAGGGTTAAACTGCTATTGGTTCATGCTGTCTGATCCGTATTGCCTGTCCCTTGTTGCTTCGTCCATCTCGGCGAGGTAGGAGTTTAGTTCCTTTACCTGTCTTGTCACGGCAACCCTGCCAGACCTCACGAACTGGAGCACCCCATACGGCTGAAGGTGATGCAGAAGGTCGGTGATGTCCGATTTGTGCCCGGTCTTTTCTATTACAATGAACTCGGGAGATACTTCGAGAATTCTTGCATGGTGAGTCCTTACAACGTGGTCGATTGCATTTCCCGACATGAGGCCTTTTGTTGTTATTTTATAAAGCGCAATTTCCTGGTAGATTATATGCTCGGAAGTGTGAACAAATACCTTAAGCACATCGACGAGCTTTTCCATCTGCCGCGCCACCTTCTGGATCAGTTCATTTGTTGTCTTAACGACAATTGTAAGCAGATGAACCCCCTTTACGGCCGATTCCGATGCTGTTATACTGTCGATATTGATCTGCCTCCTTGTGAGTATGATTGTTATCTGGTTGAGGATCCCGATGTGATCCTCCGTGAATATCGATATTGTGAATTCCTGTTTCATTTCCTGTTTTTCTGTTCCTCCTCCCGCTGAGGATTTTTATTAATCAATGAGTTATTTTCTGTCCGGGCAGGGGTTGTCACTCTCCTGGCCGGATCGCATTCAGTAAGTAAGCCTTATTTCAGATACCGATGATCCAGGCTCCACCATCGGGAACACATTTGCCTCTTTCATTACGCTTATCTCCAGCAGGTAGGGTCCCCTTGAATCTATCATCTCAGACAGGCTTTCTGCGAGCCCTGAGCGCTCAGAGACTTTTTTTGCAGCTATCCCGAAGGCTGAGGCAATCATCACAAAATCGGGATTGGTGAGTTCCGTCTCCGCGTACCTTTTATCGAAGAACATATCCTGCCACTGCCTGACCATGCCCAGGAAGTTATTGTTTAGGATAATTATCTTGACCGGGACCTTATACTGAAGAATTGTGCCAAGTTCCTGCATCGTCATCTGAAAGCCACCGTCGCCAATGAAAGCTATGACTTCCTTTTCAGGTCTGGCTATCTTCGCGCCGATTGCAGCAGGAAGCCCGAAGCCCATAGTGCCCATTCCGCCCGAGGTAACCCAGTTGTTGGGAGTTGTAAATTTGTAGTACCTGGCGGTCATCATCTGGTGCTGACCCACATCTGTGACTATAATTGCTTCGCCCCTGGTGAGTTCTGAAACCAGGTTGATTACTTCGCCCATTTTAAGTTCACCGCTTTCAGGTTTAATTTCATGTCTGATAACAGTGTCATATTCTGCCTTATCGCAAATCCTGAATTCCCTTATCCATTTCTCAAGTGTTTTTTCCTTCACAAGGGGGGTAAGGTACCTCAGAACTTCACCGGCATCATTGTTAATCTCGATATCGACCTGCACGTTCTTGTTTATTTCGGCTTCGTCTATCTCGATATGGATTATTGATGCGTTCCTTGCATATTTTTTCAGATTTCCTGTGACCCTGTCATCGAATCTCATTCCGATTGCGATAAGCAGGTCTGCCTCGTTTGTCAGAAAATTAGGGGCGTAGTTGCCATGCATCCCGAGCATTCCTGCATAGAGCCTGTGGCCTGTTGGGAAGGCTGAGATTCCCATGAGGGTTGTTGCCACCGGGATTCCTGTTTTTTCGGCAAAGGCCCTTAGTTCGTTCTCAGCTTTCGAGAGAAGGATGCCGTGACCGGCAAGTATCATAGGCCTTTCTGCATGATTTATCATTATGGCCGCCGACTCAATAGCCTTGGTGCGCAGCGGTATGTGCGGATTGTAGCTTCGTATGTAGTTGCACCTGGAGTACCTGTACTCGAGTTTTTCCACCTGTGCATCCTTGGTTATGTCGACGAGAACAGGCCCGGGGCGGCCTGAGGTGGCGATATAAAATGCCTTTGCTATTGTGTCGGGAATGTCCTGGGCTCTCTTCACCTGGCAGTTCCATTTAGTGACAGGCATCGATACGCCTATTATGTCGGTTTCCTGGAACGCGTCGGTGCCTATAAGTGTTGAGACCACCTGTGCCGTTATAAATACCACAGGAACGGAGTCGAGGAATGCGTTTGCTATCCCTGTTACAAGATTTGTGGCTCCGGGGCCGGAGGTGGCAAAGCATATTCCCGGTTTGCCGGTTACCATTGCGTATGCCTGGGCAGCATGTGCAGCTCCCTGTTCGTGACGCGTGAGGTAATGGGTTATCCTTCCCTCGAAATCCATTAGTTTGTCATATACCGGCATAATTGCACCTCCCGGATATCCGAAAACAGTGTCGACCCCTTCTTCAAGGAGGCTCTTCAGCAGTGCTTCAGCACCTGAAATATTCTCCGAACCGTTTACAGTGCCGTTCTCTTTGCCCGGATCTTTTTTACTCTTCATAAAATGAACAATATTTTAGTCGTAATTCAAATGTCTGTTACCTGTGTGGTGCCCTTAACTGCCTGATTCATCAACTATCCTGATTGCACCAAGGTCGGCTGAGCTCACATGAGCCGCATAGATCCTGAGCGCATCTGATATATCGCGTTTGCGTGATTCAGGCCTGTAATCTTGTTTAGCGGATCTCCTTGCCTTAAATTCATTCCCATCAATCAGGGCGTTAATGCTTCGGTTTGCAACGTCGATCTCGATCAGGTCGCCGTTTCGAAGCAAAGCAATTTCTCCTCCGGCCGCGGCTTCGGGCGATACATGTCCTACCGACAGCCCCGAAGTGCCTCCCGAAAATCTTCCGTCGGTAATCAGTGCGCATTTCTTATCAAGCCCCTTTGATTTAAGGTAGGAGGTAGGATAGAGCATTTCCTGCATGCCGGGTCCTCCCTTCGGGCCTTCATATCTTATAACAACAGCATCGCCCTCACTGACGCTTCCGTTGAGTATTCCATCGACGGCATCTTCCTGTGATTCAAAAATGACTGCCTTTCCCCTGAATTTCAGAATTGATTTATCAATGCCTGCGGTCTTCACGATGCAGCCTCTGCCGGCAATGTTGCCATAGAGTACGGCAAGTCCTCCGTCGCGGCTGTATGAATTTTCGACCGAGCGGATGCATCCGTTTTTCCTGTCTGTGTCGAGATCCCTGTAGAGGAGGTCATTCGAACCCATTTCGGTACTTCTTTTCAGTCCCGGAGCACTTCTGAACATATCCAATGCCTCACTGCATGCCTGTCCGCCCAATATGTCCCAGTCTGATATGGCAAGGCTAAGCGACTTGTAATCAATTCTTCCGACACTGCCGTCTATCAGCCCTGCTCTCCCGAGTTCTCCCATAATGGCCATAATACCTCCGGCGCGGTTGACATCCTGGACGTGGTAGCTGGAGCTTGGTGCAACCTTGCAGATATTCGGGATCCTCTTTGACAGTTCATCTATATCCTTCATGCTGAAGTCCACGCCTGCCTCACGTGCTATTGCAAGGAGATGCAGCACCGTATTTGTCGATCCTCCCATTGCAATGTCGAGCGACATCGAGTTCAGGAAGGCCTGGCGGGTTGCTACGGAACGGGGAAGCACAGAATCATCTCCCTCGTAATAGTAATTGTTTACAAGTTTCACTATCAATTCAGCAGCCTTGTCGAAGAGCTTCACCCTGTTTACGTGAGTGGCAAGAACGGTTCCGTTTCCTGGAAGGGCAAGCCCGAGTGCCTCGTTGAGGCAGTTCATCGAATTGGCCGTGAACATGCCGGAGCATGAGCCGCAGGTGGGGCAGGCTGATTTTTCTATCTCGCTGAGTTCTTCATCTGATATTTCGCTGTTTGCGGCAGCCACCATTGCATCGACGAGATCGAGGCTCCTGCTGCCATGTATACCGGCTTCCATGGGTCCGCCTGAAACGAAAACGACAGGAATGTTAATCCTCATTGCAGCCATCATCATTCCGGGGGTTATCTTGTCGCAGTTGCTGATGCAGATCATCGCGTCGGCCTTGTGGGCATTCACCATATATTCAACACTGTCGGCTATAAGGTCGCGTGAAGGCAGAGAGTAGAGCATGCCTGAATGGCCCATTGCTATCCCGTCATCTATC
>JALOMK010000226.1 GCA_025455505.1 Bacteroidales bacterium | reverse complement strand
CTGCTTACCGGGGCATCATGGCTCCTCCTGGGCATGATAGTTGGTAACCCGGGCTATTGCCCCCTTACTGACTGGCATTTTTCAGTACTTGAAAGACTTGGTCAGACCGGACTGCCATCATCTTATATAAAATACCTGGCTGACAGAATAACAGGTATGGATATAAACCCTTCTCTTATAGACTCATTGACTCTGTACGTCTTCATTGGTTCTTTTATAGCTTCAGCAGCTATTAACATTATCCGCCCTTCAAGGATCAGTCTTAGTCGATAATATCTGCACCCTTGTTAATAAGTTCGTTTTTTGCTCCTCCTGGTCATGAGTGCTCTTTTGTAATTTGATGAAATCTTTTGCAACAGTACAGTAATGATTAATTAATTATATTGATTATGAATAAATTAATACTTGTTATTATTTTGTCGGCTGTGAGCCTTGCCGGTCTTGAATCACAGGTGCCTCTCTTTGACTGGGCAGTGAAAACTGGAGGAACCGGTTTCGACCGGGGCCTGGGGATAGCAACTGACAGGGACGGTAATGTTTATTATACAGGTTATTTTTCAGGAACTGCTGACTTTGACCCTGGAAGCGGTACCCTGAATCTTGTGTCGGCAGGTAACGCTGATGTATTCATCTCCAGGTTCAATTCAGCAGGTTCTCTTGAATGGGCCAAGAGGGTGGGAGGCACCCTTGAGGATAACGCGGTTGGGATTACAATCGATGCCTCGGGAAGTATTTATGTCACAGGCTACTTCAGGGGCACTGTCGATTTTGATCCCGGACCGGGTACTTATGAGCTTGTTTCCGCCGGCAGCGATGATATATTTGTCCTTAAACTGAATTCCTCAGGCAATTTCAGGTGGGCTGTCAGAATGGGGGGAAGCAGCATCGATTATTCCTGGTCAACAGCCGCTGACAGACACGGAAATATCTATAATACAGGATATTTCCAGGGAACGGCCGACTTTGATCCCGGGACGGGAATTTTCAATATGACTTCGGCCGGACAATATGACGGTTATATAGCCAAACTCGATTCGACGGGAAAATTCAAGTGGGCAAAAAGGATAGGGGGAACAAGTCACGATGTGGCCGCAATGATCAGCTCTGACAAGGATCTGAATATATATCTTACCGGTCATTACATGGGGACTGCCGATTTTGATCCGGGCCCACTTGAAGTTAATATCCCTTCTGCGGGCCTGTACGATGCTTACGTCGGCAGGTATGATACCGCGGGCAATATGCTCTACCTGAAGCATATAGGAGGAGCAGGAAATGACTATGGCCTTTCAAATACCCCCGGCAGGCAGGGCGATGTAGTCAGCACAGGCTCTTTCCAGGGATCAGTCGATTTTGATAACGGATACACCCTGACAGCAGCCGGCAGTTCCGACGGATATATACTTAAGACCGATGCCTCTGGTGTAACGGTATGGGCAGCACAAATCGGTGGTACCGGGTATGACGAAACATTTACGTGCGCCCTGGACTCGCTTGGCAACGTATATAGCCTGGGTTACTTCCAGGGTACCTGCGATTTTGATCCAGGGCCCGGGACTTACAATCTTACATCTTCCGGAAATTCTGATGTTTTTATTCTGAAGCTTGATGCTGACGGGAAATTCCTCTGGGCCAAAAAAACCGGAGGAAGCGGGAATGACTACGGAAGCTACATAGCTCTCGACAAGCTTCTGAATATTTATGTGTCGGGCTATTTTGAGGGAACAGTCGATTTCAATCCGGATTCACCCGTATATAACCTTTCATCGGCCGGGAGCAGTGATATCTTCCTTCAGCGGTTCAGAAACTGCAAACCAACCTCTTCAGACATTACCGTTGAGGCCTGTTTCCAGTATGTTGCTCCTGATGGCAATGTATATTCAAGTTCCGGCACGAAAACAGCAATAATACCCAATAAGTCGGGCTGCGACAGCACAATAACAATACATCTGACAATAAAGGATGTGGACGTATCCGTAACAAGGGAAGGGAACACTCTGACAGCAAATGCTGCGGCGGCTGCCTACCAGTGGTGGAACTGTAACAGCAATAGCGAGATAAGCGGCGAAACCGGCAGATCATTTATTCCCGTGGCCAACGGGAATTACGCAGTCAGGGTGACTCAGAACGGCTGTGCCAATACATCGCTTTGCTATAATATTACAACTGTCGGGATGCCTGATGGTAAATTCGATGGTCCGGTGATTGCATACCCGAATCCAACGACCGGTCCCCTTCATATCGACCTGGGAGAAGAGCTGAGCGAAATTACAGTGCTGCTTTCGGATGTTTCCGGAAATGTGATGCGGCGGATTGAGTCTTATAACAGCCGGATGGTGGAACTGAGAATAGATGAACCTTCAGGATTGTATGTCGTGACAGTGATCTCAGGATCGAAACGAACTTCATTAAGGGTAATTAAAAAATAGAAGGCCATGTTTATTAAACTTTTTATTATTGCACTTCCGGTTTTCTTTGTTATCGACATGTTCTGGCTCGTCCTTGTTGCCAGGAAATTCTACAAGGAACACCTTGGCTTCCTGATGCGCACTGATGTGAACTGGTTTGCCGCAGTGCTCTTCTACCTGATCTTCATTGCAGGTCTTGTAGCATTTGTCATCTTTCCGGCAGTTGAGAAGCAATCCCTGAAGCATGCACTGCTGGCAGGGGCCTTCTTCGGACTTGTGACCTATGCAACCTACGACCTGACAAACCTTGCAACTCTCAGGGACTGGCCGCTTATAGTAACTGTGGTCGATCTTGCCTGGGGAATGGTCCTGTCAGCCTCGATATCGCTTGTTACTTACCTTATCTGGTCGCGGGTAGCATAATAACACTGACAGCATTTCCCGCACTTCGGCAGCATTCCCGGGAATACCCGGGGCCGTGTTTGCATTTTCCTATCGATCAATATCCGGAGGGGAATTGTAATTATATTTAAAAACGCTATTTTAGAGCTTGCTAATAATAAATCCTGTTCCATAGTATGAATCAATCAGCAAAATCTTCAAAGGCTCTTTTCAGGAAAGAGTACCTGGTTCCCTTTGTCCTTGTAACTGTACTCTTCCTTTTCTGGGGCATTCCTAGCAATATGAACGACATCCTGATAAAGCAGTTCATGAAATCGTTCGAACTGAACCGTCTTGAGGCAGGGCTCATTCAGTCGGCATTCTATATGGGCTACTTTGTTCTTGCAATTCCTGCCGGCCTTATTATGAAGAAGTTTGGCTACAAGGCCGGACTTGTGACCGGGCTTATGCTTTTCGGGATCGGGGCCCTGTTGTTCTGGCCGGCAGCAATAGTAGGCAAATTCGGCATGTTCCTCTTCGCGCTCTTCGTGATAGCCTCCGGGGCTTCTTTCCTTGAAACTGGCGCCAATCCCTTTATTGCAACCCTTGGCGATCCGGAATCTTCCGAACGCAGGCTCAACTTTTCACAGGCGTTCAATCCGCTCGGTGCAATTACAGGCGTTGGAATCGGTACTTTGTTTATATTGTCAGGAATTGAACACAGTCCTGATAAAATTGAATCAATGAAGGAGGCAGGCACCTATGCTTCATACCTTCACAGTGAAACACTCAGGGTTATTGTCCCATATGTGGTTCTCGGCTGCGTAGTGATTTTATGGGGAATCCTTATTATGCTTACAAAATTTCCCGACCCTCACCCCGACGATGTACTCGCCAAAGCTTCAAAGGGACGTATTGCAGACCTCTTCAAATATCCGCATTTCTATAAAGGCGTACTGGCCCAGTTCTGCTATGTCGGGGCACAGGTCGGTACCTGGAGTTTCTTCATCCAGTACATACAGGATTATACAGGCGAGCATGAAAAACTTGCCGGAACCCTGCTTACAGGTACCCTTGGCGCCTTTGCTGTTGGAAGATTTTCAACGACAATACTTATGAAATACATAAACCCCAGGAAACTGATGTCGGTTTACGGCACTGCCAACATTATCCTTGTACTTACAGCTGTAGTTATACCGGGCTGGATAGGCGTATGGACAATCTTCCTGACAAGCTTTTTCATGTCACTGATGTTCCCCACAATTTTTGCCCTCGGCATCAAGGGACTTGGAGAAAATACAAAGATGGGAGGTTCCCTTATGGTAATGTCAATTATCGGAGGTGCTGTATTCACACCTGTTATGGGAGTCATTTCGGACCAGACAAAAAGCATGGCGCTGGCAATGATAGTCCCGCTGGCTTGCTACCTTGTGGTTACATGGTATTCAATGTGGGGCGCCAGGATAAAATAAAAAACCCGCCGACAGGACGTCGTGCGGGCTTTTTGCGAATAATCACAGTGTATTGCAGGACTGTATCTTTAAACCTTTCAGGTTATTTGGCAACTTCAACAACGGCATACTTTGAAATCTTCCAGAACTCGTCAGGATTCTTGATGTCGATATAAGCTATCAGGTCCTTGCCTTCCCTTACTATCTCATAAGATCCCTGTGGATGTTCGGTGATGAGCTTTGCCTTTTTCGAGTTCACCTGGATTGTTTTTGTCTGGGTGATGTCGATTT
>JALOMK010000225.1 GCA_025455505.1 Bacteroidales bacterium | reverse complement strand
ACCAGCCAGTGGAGCCTGAAGCCGCCAGGGAGCTAAAAGACGGGTCGCGTAATCGCTTCAGTTTTTTTAGTTTCAGGTGGAATGGCAATATTACGGAGAACGAAGATGCCCCTGTCCTGTTTTCAAGGACAGCTGTGTTTTTCTTCACGCTGGTACTTTCGGTTTTATACGGCGGCATAATGATGTACATGAACCTTAGCAGGCTCCGGAATAATAGAGGAAAGCTTATCGTGGCTGCCTTCACGGTACTTTATATAGTGCTTGTATTTGTACTGCGCTTTATCTCTGAGTTTCTCAGCATGTTCACCCTTTTTTTCAATCTTATGGCAGGATTTATTCTTGTAAATGTGTTATGGGAAAAGCTTGTCGGGGCGGCTACGGTTTACAGGCCGCGCTCAGTGAAAGTGCCTATCCTTATAGCACTCGGATTGACAGTGCTTGCCTCCGCCGTTGTATTCTACTACCTCAGGAATTTACCCTGAGTGCATTTACGCTTCGATTTGTCCCTCGGTTCTTTCAGATGTTTTTACTGGCGCCCGGCTTATGTCTCCGGCATAAAACCTGACCCGATGCATCATTCAGCGATCATTTAACGGCATTCGGCCTCTGGCTCTGGTGCAAAACTTTGCCGGGGGCTTCATCGGGCTTTTTGAAATATGCTGATTAATAATATCTTTGTATTCAGACAAGTAAAATTGCATTTTCAATGAAGAAATATCTTTTATCGGCCCTGTTCGCTTTTTCGGCTCTTGCACTTGCATATACCCAGGATGATCCATCAACACTTACAAAAGTGGGTGACAAGGCTCCGCAATTCATTTGTAAAACCATCGATGGCAGGTCACTGGACCTTTCAAAACTACAAGGAAAGATAGTCATGATAAACTTTTTTGCCACCTGGTGCGGTCCCTGCAACCTCGAGCTTCCTGTACTGCAGAAGAATATCTGGGACAAGTACAAAGGCAGGCAGGACTTTGAGCTTGTGATACTTGGAAGGGAGCACAGCGAGGCCGAGGTCCGGAAATTTGTCGAAGGCAAGAAATTCACAATGCCCTTTGCACCCGATCCCGAAAGGAAGATATTCAGTCTTTACGCAACTCAGTCAATACCGAGAAACGTTATTGTAGGTAAAGACGGCAGGATAATATTCCAGAGCATAGGTTTTACGCCAGAGGAATTCAGGGAGCTTGAGAATCTTCTCGCCGAACAGATGAAGTAAATGCCTTTATGCAGACTGATCCTGGCCCTGCCCTTTTTGCTTTTCTTCTTAAGGGTTGATGCACAGAATTTTATTGCCAACAGTTCATTCCAGGATCTGAATGTTTGCAGCGAGCTTGATGCCCCCTGTTCACCTTCGGCATGGAAGACAACCTCGCCCCACCTTATGATGTACGGCGCCGAAAAAAACGGGAATTACTATGCCCGGCTCACTGTATTCAACTCCTCGATTGAGGGGGTCAGGAAGTACATGCAGACCCGCTTATTGTGTCCGCTTCAGAAAGACCAGGTTTACATTCTCTCGCTGCGCCTCAAACCCGAAAAAGTATTCATGAGCTCCTTCGGGGTTCACTTCAGTCCTGTGCCTGTCTACAGCAATAATGACCTTTTGGTGAGAGTCAGGCCAACTGTCGACCTTACTCCTCATTATAAAAAGGTGCCGTACAACCTTAGGTCGGAATGGTTCACGATAAGCACAGAGTTCAGGGCGACCGGCGACGAAAAGTTCCTGATACTCGGAAATTTCCAGGACGATTCTGAGCAGGAGAGGACCTACCTGGCAAAGCCCAGGAACTTCACCGATTACGAATATCATTTCGATGATGTCGAACTAAGGCCGAAGACAGCGCAGCAGCCTTGCAGGATTTCTGAAAAAATAAGGCAGCAGCTCTACAGCCAGACAGAGAGGCATCCCCAGAAGAAATTTCCTGTTTTTTCCGAGGATGAACCCGGCGTTATTGCAGTGATTCCGGCAGAGGACGTTGATACACTAAGGCTCGGGAATGTTTATTTTGAGTTTGACTCGGACAGGATCAATTCTGAAGGAAAGAGGAAGCTTGATTCACTCTTCAGGAATATGATCAGGGAGGATATCGACTCGATCAGGATCTGCGGCCATACAGATTCCATGGGGCCCCGGGATTACAACATAAACCTTTCTATGAGGAGGGCTGAAGCAATAAACGGGGTTCTTGAAGGGAACGGCCTCTCTTCATATGTTACTGGCGTTAAGGGATATGGCGACCTGATGCCTGTTGCTGAAAACACAAGCGATGCAGGCAGGAAGAAAAACAGGAGGGTGGAGGTAATAATTTATTACAGGTCGGACCGTGAATGAAGTACTGAACCATAAAGACATTTTCAGTGTTATAAGGCAAATATAATTTTACAATGAAACAACTCAGGTTTTTCGCAATAATCACCGCAGTGCTCGGCTTTCTTTCGGTGCTGGCGCTTTTTTTCCTATACATGTCACTTGCCGACATTGCTCACAATGAACCAGACCAGGGGCTTGAATGGAGGATTGCAGGTATCTGCATGCTTGTACTTGCTTCCTTTGTTATATCTACTTTCGTAACTCTTGGCTTCATGCTGAAAAAACTCAACCTGAGGGACGTTCCGCAGAGCTGAGAATTGATCAGATATACTCGAATGTTACCTTCTTGAGCCATTTCTCCTCGAGGAGCCTTGCGATACGCTTGACAACTGTTCTCCTAATCTCGAGGTCAACAGGCAGGTTCGGGTCCTGGTGGGCTATGTTGATCCTTGTCCCTATAATGAAATGTATCTCATCGCTTTCCATGATGAGCTTTACTATCTTGTCGGCAGGACCCTTTCCCAGTCTGACGCTGTTTCTGTATGTCTTTAGTATCTCGTTTACCTTCTGCAGGGTTAGTATGCCCTCTGTAACAAGATCTATGCCTTCAAGGAAGCTCTCCGGGGGCAGCTCCGGGTCCTCGAAAATGAGTTCATCAATGATTGTCCTGTTCAGCTCCCTTGCCACTATGTCGGCAGTTGTGCCGCCACAGAGAATTACCTTTCCCCTGTAGTCTTTGACCTTTACTGCCAGCTCTTTGTCCTTGTCCTTCTCGTAAGGCGGACCCGTGCAGAGCAGGAGCTTGCGGGGCTCCCTGAAATAGACTATGGCGCAGCTTATGTCGTCGCGGGCCCTGTAGCCGTCGTTTTTATGTGCCATTGTCACTATTTTGCCGGCAAGCATGTCGGCTGATATCGAAGCTTCGTTCGACACGAGGGAGGCTGCATAGGCAGCAACGTTCCCGCGCTCCCAGCCGAAGGGATATATTTCAGATCCCATCCCGCTCTGGGCCACTCCGTCGGAGCAGAAAATTATCCTGTCTTCCTTCTGCGGTTTCAGGGTGCATGTCCTGAGTACCTTTCCGGCGTTCTTGCCCTTTTCGAGGACTACCTTTTTCCAGTCCGGTTCCTCAACCGTATTTCCTTTCAGATAAATAGTTGATGGATTGTCATATTCAAGTATGTTGACCCTTCCGCTGCTTTCTATGTCGACGATTGTGAATGTTGAATAGCTGATCTTTCTTTCGCTGCACACTGGCAGGGTGTTCATAATTATCTCAGCTATCCTGTCAACCTCCTTGTGCTCACGGGTGAAATTGATTGCCATGGTGGCCGTAAGCGTCGCCAGCATATTTGCCTTCACGCCACTGCCCATGCCATCGGAAAGCACTGCTATCACCCTGTCTTCCTCCTTAATGTAGCGATACAGGAATACATCGCCGCAAATCCTTTCCCCGTCATGATTGCGCTGCTGGCTGTTAACCTCTATGAAGAAATCCCTGTTCACGGCGCTTTTTTGAGAGTTGAACTGAGCCTTTCCTTACGTGTTTTATATGCATCAATAATAGAATTGAGCATCTGTTCGGTTTCAGCGGCGCCCTCGCCGAGGAGGAATCCGATCTTCTGCACCATCTCGAGATTCCTGTCGATCACTTCCGACACCCTGTTTATAACTTCCTCGCCCTGGACCTCTGGAGAGTACAGGTCGCGGATTATGGCCCCGCACATCTTGTTCTTCTTTATGGGGAATATGGAAACGTTCAGCATCTTGTCCTCGAAATGGACATCCCTGCTCACAACAGGCTCATCCTCCTTTAGGACAAAGGAGAACATATTGTAGATGTTAAAGGGAATGAGAGTTTTGATGTCAGCTCCTGCCATTCCCGGAATGATCTCTGCTATAGCCTTTGCGTCTTCACCGATAATATTTATGAAGCTTTGATTTGAATGCAGTATCTTCAAAGTGTTGTCGACTATCACTACGCCAGTGGGAAGCTTTTCGAGCATGTTGTTCATCATGTCCGACGCACTCTGAGCAATTTCCTTTTCCCTCCTGGCAAGCTCTTCTGATTCTTTGAGGGCTTTTTTAGTATCGGCAAGCTTCCTGTTAGTCTGCCTGAGAGTTTCAATGTATTCCTGCTTGTTCCTGAGGTTGTAGGTATGGCACATCTCAGGAATTGCAAGGCCCTTGGCAACTGTCGATGCAAAATCGCGGCAGGAAAGGTACCCGCAGGCCCCGCAGTT
>JALOMK010000224.1 GCA_025455505.1 Bacteroidales bacterium | reverse complement strand
TAGTGAAAGTGCGATGAATAACGCACCGGAGACTGTAACAGTCGTCAATGATACCCTGGACCCAGGACTCCAGCCTTCTGAAGACAGGAACCTTGCCGCTGTTCCCGAAAGTGTGGTGGATAACTCAGCCGCAGAAGTTAAGGAAACTGTCCAGACTGCAGAAAAGGTTGCCGCAAAGGTGCCTGCCGCAGCAGACAGTGCAACTGCCGTCTCCCCGAAGACAGGCATCAGGCAGGAAATTGAAGAAAAGCCGAAGGAAGAAGTCAAAATAGTGGAGTACAGCAGATACCAGGATGGATTCAGGACAGTAGTCCCGAAGACAAGCTACACAAAAAGAAATGCTCCTGTAAGGGAGAAAGTCAATATCAGACCGGTTGTAATCGAGGATTCTTCAGCAACAAGACAGATAATTAATAATGCTCTTCCCGGAAAGGATAACCTTAAAGGCACAAAGGGAGGAAATGAGCCTGTTGCAGGAGCTTCAGCAACCGAAGGATGCCCTCCCCTTGAGATTAACTTCAGGAATCAGTCTGGCACAGAGGGCTCATCGAAATGGACCTTTGGCGATAAGGGCACTTCTGAAGAAAGGAATCCCGCCTTTACTTTCACGGATGAGGGTGAACACATTGTCAGCTTTGAACAGCATTCCGCTGACGGGATTATCCTCAGCTCCTCGATTTCAGTACTGGTCTACCCTAAACCTGAAGCTTCTTTTGAACATTCTCCTGAGGATAATCTTTTGGCAGGTAACGAAGTGCGCTTCAGGAACATGTCTGTAAATGCCGTCTCTTACCACTGGGATTTTGGCGACGGCTCGACATCATTGGAGTTTGAGCCTGTGCATAAATACAGGAAAGCCGGAGATTACAACATTCAGCTCATTGTCACATCTGATTACGGATGTGCCGACACGCTTTCGATGAGCAGGAAAGTTCTTCGCAAGCGTTAGCTGAAGTGCGGCCCGGGTTAAATCAACCAGGCTGCCATATTGATTTGCTGCAATATTTAAAATAACATAGACGTTTATCTGAAAGAGTTTTAAAGGAATTCTTTTTCTGCATTTTAAACCAATAGCATCAGTGCCGTGGTGAGAAGGATCACATACGTGCTTTTAATTATTTATGCATCTGTTGCAGGAGCGTTCGGACAGGACCCGACCTTCTCGCAGTTCTATGCCAATTCACTCTATCTTGCTCCCTCATTCGCAGGGGCCACGGAACAGTATCGTTTTGCAGTAAATTACAGGAACCAGTGGCCTGCAATACCCGGAGTCTTCCAGACATACAGCATATCGTTCGACAAGGCCCTTTCTGACTTTAACTCAGGAATAGGTATTCTTGCCACTTACGATGTGGCAGGTGAAGGGAACCTGAGCACGACAAATATAGGTTTGATTTACTCTTACGACTTCAGCCTGAACGACAGGTGGCATGTGCGGCCCGGCATTACTTTCAAGTTCTATTACCTTGGGCTCGACATTTATAAGCTTGTTTTTAACAGCCAGATGACAGGCACCGGCACTCTTCCGTCGGTGAACCCTCCTCCCTTTGACAATGTTGCCGACGTTGATGTGGCTACATCGGTTCTTGTTTATAATGACAGGATATGGAGTGGCATCACATTTGATCACATGCTGACGCCAAAAACTTCATTTTACGGCGATGATGCCGTTGTCCCGCTTAAAGTTAATGTGTTCGGTGGTATTCAGGTACTGCGTAAAACACGCCTGCTTTCCACAGTCCAGGAATCACTTTCATTTGCTCTTAATTTCCAGAAACAGGGATCATTTTACCAGTCCGACTTCGGTGTATACTACTACAGGAATCCGCTCATTTTCGGACTGTGGTACAGGGGCATACCGGGTCTTACTTCCCAGGCCGGTGACGCCATCATCGGACTTGTGGGAATTAAAACAGGACAGCTGCATATCGGATACAGTTATGACTTCACAATATCGAACCTGATAAGCTCTACAGCGGGAGCGCACGAACTTTCACTTATTTTCGAATTCAATAACCTTTCGCTGGGTCAGAGGCGAAACAGGATGAAGTCGATACCCTGCCCGGAATTCTAGCCCGAATACCCCATGCCGAATTTTACCTACCCCTGGCCCCTCCGGGGAGGGAAATATCGGCTTTGCCTTTATGCCGGTACGCCATTACTCCGTTATGCCTTTTCGCCGTTACGCCTTTTTTTAATACTGCCAGTCAGCACAAATATTAATTTGTTTATATTTGCGCCTTACTGATGTCTAACAAATATTGAATTTACGATGAAGAACCTGTCAATAGTCCTTAATGTTGTTCTGCTTGTAGCGCTTGGTGTGCTTTATATTCTCCATTTCAGTGGTAACAAGAATGGCAGCAAGCCTGCAACTGAATTGTCAGTTGGTGCAGACGGCATTGCCTATATAAATATCGACTCTGTAATTTTTAAGTTCGAGAAATTCACTGACATGCGCAATGAATTGCTCAACAAGCAGAAAAGCGCTGAAGCCGAACTCAATTCAAAGGGTAACCAGTACCAGAAAGGTGTAAGGGATTTCCAGGATAAAGTGAACAAGGGGCTTATAACAAGGGCCACCGCAGCCCAGATGGAACAGGCTCTTCTCCAGGAACAGCAGGACCTGCTTAAGCTTCAGAATGATGCGCAGCAGAACCTTATGGAAGAAGAACAGGTGATGAACCGGCAGATACTTGATTATATTACAAGTTTTCTCGAGGCGAATAAAGAGGTCTACAATTGCAGTTACATACTTGGAAAAAGCTTCGGGAGCGTAGTTCTCTACGGTGATTCATCGCTCGATATAACTGACAAGGTGGTTGAGGCGATAAACCTGAAGTACAAGTCGGAGAAAAAGTAATTCAGCAATGGGATTTGCCTCTGCCTATACCGGGAAGGGGGCTATTTTCCCTCAGTTCATCTCTGAAACGCCCGACCGGGGTACCGGGTTAATAGTAGTGGTACCTGCCTGCCAGGAGCCCGGGATTACAATAATGCTGGATTCTTTATCGGAATGCATAGAACCAGTCAGCGGATCCGAAGTTATTATTGTGATAAATTCACCTCCCGGTTCAGGGGCTGAGACGAGGGATAATAACAGAAAGACTTTAAATGATATTGAGAGCTGGAAAAACAGGCACAAAGATGTCTTTTTCCGGCTCTTTGCTTTACTTGTTGAAGACCCTCCCTTCCGGAAGTGGGGTGTGGGCCTGGCACGAAAGACAGGTATGGACGAGGCTCTAAGACGTTTTGATGCAATTGACAATCCGGAAGGCATAATAGTAAATCTTGATGCCGACTGCCGGGTTGATAAGTCTTACTTTCGCGCAATTGAGAATGCTTTTACCGCAGATAAAAAGCTGAACGCGTGCTCAATATATTTTGAACATCCCCTTTCAGGTGATGAGTACCCAGAGCTTGTTTACAGATCTATTATTCAGTACGAACTGTATCTCAGGTATTTCGTCCGGGCTCTTGCATTCACAGGCTTCCCCAGTCCTTTTCACACTGTGGGATCAGCAATTGCAGTAAGGGCACTGGCATATGTAAGGGCAGGAGGTATGAACAGGCGGCAGGCAGGGGAGGACTTCTACTTCATCCAGAAGCTGATACCAATGGGTGCTTACTTCAATCTGACAACTACAAGGGTAATACCGTCGCCCCGGCCATCATCAAGGGTGCCTTTCGGCACAGGTGCTTCTATAACAAGGATGAGCTCAGACAAAGCCAGCGTTTACGAGACATATTCCCTCGAAGCGTTCAAGCAACTCAGGTTGATGTTCCTGGAACTGGATAACTTGTACAGCGCCAATATCAGGGATGCAGCCTCATATTACGCCTTGCTGCCCCAGGGTTTAAGGCAATTCATACCTGAAATGGAATGGACCGGGAAGCTTATTGAAATCAAGATGAATACAGGAGACCCCAGGACTTTTAAAAAACGCTTTTTTGAATGGTTCAATATGTTCCAGGTTGTTAAATATATGAACAATGTTCACAGGGGCTTATTCAGGAATGCGCCTGTTGAAAAATGTTCCGCTGACCTGCTGCATGAACTGGGAATAGTACCTGAAAGTTACAGTGCAGAAAGACTTCTTGCAATTTACAGGGAGCTCGACAGGAAAGGCTAATTGTTCCGTCGTGTAAGTTTTCGGTCCTCTGACGGAGTAAGTATTATGAAAAGGTCCTCATCCGCTTTCTTCATCCTGTACTGTTCCCTGGCAAACTTTTCGAGGTTCTGATCATCGGTCCCGAGTTCATGAAGCTTTTGCCTGTCGGCTTCAATCTTTTTGATGTAATAGTCCCTGTCGCTTTTCAGTTTTTTGAGTTCCTTCATATCCTTAAAACGGGCGACAAGATTATTCGAATCGAGAAGCACTATCCACAGTAAAAAGATCAGAACGGTGAGCAGATACCTGTTCCTGAAGGCAGGAGGGATCTTGTCGATATATTTGAACCTGATCTTCATAATGCAAACCTAAAAAAAAAATCTCAACCGCCGCTCATAAGGTAGAGCATCTGTACCACATCACCGTCCCTAACAATTTCAGTGTCATA
>JALOMK010000223.1 GCA_025455505.1 Bacteroidales bacterium | reverse complement strand
AATTGGAATGTCATCCAGTCTTTACGGCAGCGACACGAAGATTGTGAAGAACCGGGCCTCCGGTTACCAGCCGGGCAGCGATGGCGTCGAGAATGCGGACATGATAAGCATGTCGCTTCCTTATGCCGCAGGTTCGATTCAGTCGACTGTTGACGATCTCTTCAAGTGGAACCAGGCCCTGCATTCATACAAGCTTCTTAAGAAAGAAACTCTCGACAAAGCTTTTAAGGAGTACATTCTTTCCGACGGCAAGGGAACCTCTTATGGTTATGGCTGGATGTTAAAGCAGCTGCAGGGAAGCCCGACAATAGAGCACGGAGGTGCGATAAACGGATTCCTCTGTAATGCAATTTACCTTCCCCAACAGGATGTCTTTGTTGCAGTTTTTTCTAACAACAACGCCAAATCACCGGACCTGGTTTCATTGAAGATGGCTGCAATCGCTATTGAAAAGCCGGTGAATATGAATGAGATAAAAATTGACGCAACCTTGCTTGATAATTATGCAGGGGTTTACGAGAACAGCGAGGGTGTAAAACGGACAATCTCTAAGGAGGGGAACCAGCTCTATTCACAAAGGCAGGGATCGCAACGACTGGAGATAAAACCGAATGGCCGCGACAGCTTCTTTTTTGACAATTCGCTTACTGTAATTACATTTTCAAGGGATGCAGCAGGAAAAATCACTGAGGCTGTAACTGATGACAGGGGACAGAAGGTGACATGGAAAAAGACTGACCAAAAAGTTACGGCAAAGAAGGAAATGACAGTTGACGGTGAAAAGCTTCAGCAGTATGTCGGGGAGTATGAACTACAGCCCGGGTTTGTAATGACAGTGACAAGGGATGGCAGCAAGCTTTTCACCCAGGCAACCGGCCAGTCGAAAGTTGAGGTGTACGCTGAATCTGAGACGAAATTCTTCCTCAAGGTTGTTGAGGCGCAGATCGAATTCCTGAAGGACGACGGTGGAAAGTACAACACCCTCGTTCTTTACCAGGGAGGCAGGAGAATGGAGGCGAAAAGAATTAAATAGGACTGCTTCCGCCTTCAGGCGGTAATGGCTGTTCAGACTTTTTCTTCCAAAACATCAGCCTGCTCTTGAGAGCATTGTAAATTGTCTTTCCAAGAAGGAAAATGCCCAGATAGAAGGTGATCTCCCCGGCAATTATAAGGCCGGTGATAATGCCGGCTGTCTGTGCTTTCGTATAGCCCAGGAAGGGGATCACAGCTATTGCGAGCCATAACAGGACAGACACTGAAAGAATTATATACCCTGCTGTCTTTGCCATGTTTTTCATCTGAATTTTCATATTTATGTACCGGCATGCGGCATGATTTTCTCGCTTCTTTTTTGCTCCGGCTATACAATGTAACGCTTAATCATCATGTTAGGTTCACTGGTCCCCGGATGCTTAACCTAAAGGCCGCCGGCAAGGAAATTGAGAAGTTCCACCCCGTGCCCTTACGATGTAAGTTTTAAATTCTGAAAAGTTCATGCTGGTGTAAAATGATCATTTTTTATTCCTAATTTCGATAAAGATATACTTAAAACTTAATCTTCACAGTCATGAAACAAAAGCTTGCGCTCCTCATTTGTATTGTTGTCACCTGTTCAGTTAACGGAGCATCATTGCCGTTTACCATTTTCAATCCGGAACATTACGGCGTGACCGGGCCCGCTTTTGATGGCAATAAAGAGGATGAGAGGCTTATTAAGCTAAAGCATGAGCTTGATGACAACCTCAGGAACAATATTTTGTCGTACTGGTCTGCAAAAATGGTCGACAGGGAGAACGGGGGCTTTTACGGCAGGATTAGCGGCACCGACAAGGTTTTTCCGGCCGAGGACAAGGGAGGAATTCTCAATGCAAGGATATTGTGGACATACTCAGCCGCGTACAGGGTGACACGCGATACCGCCTATCTCAGGCTGGCTACCCGCTCAAAGGATTATATCATGAAGCATTTCATCGATAAGGAATACGGGGGAGCATACAGAAGCGTGAAAGCCACGGGTGAGCCATCCGACACAAGGAAGCAGACATACACACAGTCGTTCTTTATTTACGGACTCTCTGAGTATGCCCGCGCTACTGGTGACAAGGAAGCCCTTAAAGCTGCAAAAGACATCTTCGAATGTTTCGAAAAGTATGTTCTCGACAAGGAAGCCAACGGCTATTTCGAGGCATTCACCCGCGACTGGACGCGCAGCAGGGACAGGCTTATAGGTGAAAGCTCGGACAGGGATGAGAAGACAATGAACACTTCGCTTCATCTTATGGAAGCCTACGCCAACCTTTACAGGGTATGGCCCGACAAGCGAATGGCAGAGAGACTCAGGAACATGGTTGAAATTTTTCTTACAAAAATTGTCGACAACAAGAGGTATCACCTTATCTGCTTCATGGACAGGAACTGGAACCCGACCTCGACAAATGATTCATACGGCCATGATATAGAAGCCTCCTGGCTGATCTACGAAGCTGCAAGCCTCCTGAAGGATCCGGCACTCACGGCAAGGGCAAAGGATGTCTGTGTAAAAATGGCAGCTGCGGTTATGGAAGGTGTGCAGCCCGACGGAAGCATTATAGACGATAGAAACTATGTTACCGGTCATCTCAGGACCTCCCGCAGCTGGTGGTCGCAGGCTGAGGCGGTTGTGGGTTTCCTCAATGCATATGAATTGTCGGGCGATAAGAAATACATAGCTTATTCGCTCAATGCCTGGGAATATATCAAAAAGTACCTTGTTGATTACACTAACGGCGGCTGGTTCACATCGGTAAACAACGAAGGAGTTGTTAGTAAGGGTGATAAGGGAGGATTCTGGGTTTGCCCTTACCACAATGGAAGGATGTGCATGGAAGTCATTGAACGCGTAAACTAAAGTCAGAACTGCAGCTTGTACCCGGACCAGCACCCGGGTTGACTGAAATGAATTGTTGCCGTGCCGTTGCCTGAACAGCCTCTGACGATATGGTCCCGTGCAAATGCAGGAATAGCCTAGCGGTTTTTTTCTTCCCTCGCTACAGCGATTTTTCCCCTTAGAAGCCAGCTTAGCAGAAACAATAATCCTGCTGCAAGGAGAGCTATGTCAATAATGTGATTGTTTGTTCTCTGCGCGTAGGTGAAAAAATAAACTGCTGCCAGTCCGCTAAGTGAAAGAGCTCCTGTCCATGGCCAGTTCCAGGAAAGATATGCTATTGCGGCAAGGACTGCAGTGGGGAGCAGGTGGATCAGCCAGCCAAGGATCTTCTTCAGGATGGGCTCATCCCCATCGAAGGCATCGAAAGTGAACAGTACTGTAAATAGTGCAAGCAGGATGATAAGTATTCTTGGCAACCAAAGTACTGTCAGAAGAACTGATTTGTTTAGTGTATTCATTTTGCACCTGTTTGTTAAACCGGAAAACAGACCTGTACTTATACCCGAAAAAGGACTATCAATATAGGCAAAAAAAATTGATTTTATGATCCCGGGACTGTTCAGTACAGCCTTTTTCCTTCGCGGCAGAGCGAAATAAGTTTCTCAACTCTCGACAACCTTGTCTTTTCCTGTTTTGCGCTCAAAATCCAGTGATTTATTGTTTTACGGTAGGAGGGAGCCTGTTTTGTGAAGAACTCCCATGCTTCTTCATCGGAAATCAGCAGTTTTCTTAATGAATCGGGCATTTCCCTGCTGTCATTCTCAAAACTGTAAATGCCCGATTTCTCGTTCTTCCTTATGTTGAAGGCCTTTGTGCCTGCAGGTGCCATCAATCCTTTAGCCGTAAGCTCCTCTGCTTTTTTGATATTCACGTTGCTCCATGCACTTTTTGGGTTACGCGGAGTGAAACGTATGCAATATCGTTCATCGTCAATTGAGCGCCGTATGCCATCTATCCAGCCGAAGCATATTGCCTGGTCGACCGATTGCGACCATGTCATGTTGAACCTTTTGCTTTTTACCTTGTAGAACCCGACTATTATCTCAGAAGCACTGCCATGGTTAAGACCGAGCCACTCCCTGAATTCATCCTGGGATTTGAAATACTCAGGTTCCATACCAAATGCTACTCCTTCACTTCAAGTGTCTGAATCCTGAGTGTTGTCGGACTGACATACTCTATGTCGATGTTATAGGTCATTTTGCCTCCCCAGTAGCTTCCGTTTATTCTCACGAGGGTATCGTTTATCACGCTCCAGCTACCCTTGTAATCGGCATAGGATATGGGCGGAGTGCCGCACCATCCTGAATTTTTCCTTTCAATCAGACTGCCGTCGGGAATGAAGTTGTAGCAAACATTGTCAGCAAATTCATCTTCCCTTGTAAAAACAAGCTGGTCATTATCATAGCCCTGGTACACCCAGATACCAATAAGTGAATTGTCCGGATCTATCTCCACCTGGTCCTTCGTGCATGCGCTGAACGCCGCCACCGCCAGAATCATTATTGCCACAATTCTTTTCATGATGCTAAATTAAGAAAATCTCCAATACAAAAGTCACTTCCGCCGTTACGCCGTTGTTCCCCTACGCCGTTACGCCATTATGCCCCTACGCCGTTACGCCGTTATTCCCTTACGTCTTGAAC
>JALOMK010000222.1 GCA_025455505.1 Bacteroidales bacterium | reverse complement strand
GGCAAATAGAAGCCGCTGAATCAAGATTCCCATATATTGATTTCAGGGAGGAGCGATCGCATTTCAAGGCGCTTGCCTCAGGCAGGCCCGGCAGCCCCGACCGGAAAAACTCCCCGGGCTGATACGGAATCCGGTTAAGGAAAATGCAATTGAACATTTCGATTATTTTTGTTGTTTGTTCTAAAAATATGACGAAAATGAAACGTTCCATTATTATATTATCACTCATTCTCATTCACGTGATGCTTTCAGCCCAGCAAAATTCGGGCGTGATCAAGGGCAGGGTGTATAATTCAAAGACAAATGAAGGCGTACCCTTTGCAAGTATAGTTGTGTGGGGAACAAGTACCGGTTCGATGACAGATTTCGACGGTAATTTCACATTCACCGGACTAAAGCCGGGCTTTGCCGAGCTGCGCGTTTCTTCAGTGGGTTTCAAGCCGTATATCTCAGGAGCCGTTATGGTTACAAACAGCAACCAGGTGAATATTGAGATCCCTCTCGAAGAAATTGAAGTGGAAATTGGCGAAGTTGTTATCAGGGCCTCCCCGTTCAGGAAGAAGATAGAAAGCCCCGTGTCGGTAAGGATAATCGGGATTGACGAAATAGAAAAGAATCCCGGTGGAAACCGCGACATTTCAAAAGTTATTCAGTCATTTCCCGGTGTGGCATCGACACCTGCTTTCAGGAACGATGTAATCGTGAGGGGAGGAGGCCCGAACGAGAACAGGTTTTATGTTGACAATGTCGAGATTCCCTACCTGAACCATTTTTCAACCCAGGGGGCATCCGGCGGACCTGTTGGAATCATAAACGTAGACTTTGTCCAGAGTGTTGATTTTCTGTCGGGAGCCTTCCCTGCATCAAAGGGAAATGCACTCAGCTCGATACTCAATTTCAGCTTCATCGACGGGAACAAGGACAAGCTTAAATACAGGGCTACAGTCGGAGCTTCCGACCTGGGACTCACTGTCGACGGTCCTGCTGGTGAAAATGCCACCCTGCTGCTTTCAGCGAGAAGATCTTATCTCCAGTTTTTATTCAGCGCACTTGACCTGCCTTTCCTTCCCACCTATACCGATTTCCAGCTTAAATACAAGGTAAGGCTCGATCCGAAAAACGAACTTACAGTTATTGGCCTGGGCGCAGTAGACGACTTCAGGCTTAATCTCGATGCAAACGAGACCGAGGTGCAGCGCTACCTGCTCGACTACCTGCCTGTACAGGAACAGTACAGTTACACTTTCGGGCTCGTATGGAAACACTTTCGCGACAATGGTTTCGATACCTGGGTCCTCAGCCGCAATTATCTCAACAACTCGCAGTACAAATACCAGGACAATGTCGAGCTTCCTGAGAATAAAGTACTTGATTACCAGTCGGGCGAGGGTGAAATAAAGGGCAGGTATGAACGGACTATTATTGAAGATAATGGTTTCAGGTTCAACTTCGGGGCTGGCTTTGAGTACGCTCACTACAGGAATTCGACCTACAGGAGGATTTATTCAGGATCGCCTTTCGACACTGAGATCAGTTACAACACGAACCTGCTCATTGGCAAATTCAACGCCTTCGGTCAGGTGAGCAGGTCAATGCTTGCCGAGAAACTGACACTTTCATTCGGTATGCGCACAGACATGAACACTTTCTCGAAGGACATGTCGAATCCCCTGAAACAGCTTTCGCCCAGACTTTCAGCATCATACGGCCTCACTGATAAGCTGAACTTCAACGCGAGCATTGGGCGCTACTACCAGCTGCCGCCCTATACCTCCCTCGGTTATTCAAATCTCCAGGGGGAGCTTGTAAATAAAACAAACAATCTTAAATATATTGCCGCCAACCATTATGTCGCCGGTTTCGAGCTTGTGCCGAACGAGAACATTCAGTTCACGCTTGAGGGGTTCTACAAGGCCTATTCGAGGTACCCGTTCTCGGTTCGCGACTCTGTACCTCTTTCGAGCAAGAGCGCAGATTACGGCATTTTTGGCGATGAGGAACTTGTTTCTATTTCAGACGGCAGCTCCTATGGATTTGAGTTTCTCGGAAGAGTAAAGGAGTTCAAGGACATCAACCTTGTCTTTTCGTACACTTTCGTGCGAAGCCAGTTCCGGGACATTAATAATATAAATATCCCTTCAGCCTGGGATAACAAACATCTGTTCAGCCTTACCGGAACAAAGCAATTCAGACGCAACTGGGATCTCGGGTTGAAGTGGCGTTATGTAGGCGGAGCACCCTACACCCCTTACGATTATGAAAAATCATCGTTCAAGGCTGCATGGGATCTTACGGGGCAGGGTTACCTCGACTATTCACAGTTCAATACCCTGCGCCTTAAAGGATTTCACCAGCTCGATCTCAGGATAGACAAGCAGTACTATTTTAACAAGTGGTCGCTAATGCTGTATGCCGATGTGCAGAACGTTTACAATTTCAAATCTGATACGCCTCCTTTTCTTATCCAGGAGACAGATGCTGCAGGCAACCCTGTAACCGATCCTGATAATCCGCTGAAATACAAGCTGAAATATATTGACGATGAAACAGGCACAATCCTGCCTACGATAGGAATTATTGTTGAATTCTAACCCGACTGATATGAACAGAATATATATTATCCCGGTATTGCTCCTGATTGCATCATGTTCCCAGGGCAAACTGAAGAAAACAAGCTCCGCTGACCAGGTACCTGAAGTACTGAACACAAACAGCGGGGGCAGCGGTCCTTCAATTACACTTGAGCTTTACAGGGGCAAATCATTTTATTATCCTCTTATGGCCGCATGGCTCGAGGATGAAGGAGGAAGGTACATCCAGACTCTGTACGTGGCGCGGTCGGTTGCAACTGGAGTTTTCAGCTATGGAAAACAGGAGGGAAACAAGTGGGTTTCCGCTGAGAAGCGGGCACCACAGACTCTTCCCTACTGGGCCCATAAAAGAGGTATAAAGGCGGCCGACGGTCTTTATATGCCTGATGAGAAATCCCCTGTGCCCGACGCCTATACTGGCGCAACACCCCTGACATCGTTCATTCTCAACTCAAAGTCCGACACGGATCTTCCCCCGGTATTCAGGGTGAAATTCGAGATAAACCAGAACTGGGACTGGAATGAGTACTGGACAAATGACAAATATCCCGGGGATGAGAATTACATGATGTCATGCCAGCCGGCGCTTGTATACGAAGCTCTTTTCGATAAAGGAAAATCACCACAGCGGATCAGGATGGAACCTGTGGGTCACAGTCACTATTCGGGAAAGACAGGAGAATTGTTTACCGACCTTTCGACACTCACAACGGCTCTTCAGATTGCTGACTCAATAATTGTCAGCATCAGGTAGCTCAGGTAAGTGAATCGATAGCTTCAAGGAATCTTTCAGGGTCGGGTGTCAGTAAAAGCCTGTCCAATTTCTTCCTTACTTCCTGCTCAGGTGTATCTGTGAGTATAACCTTTTTTATCTTCAGCGAGTTTGCTATACTGCTGAAATAGGTGAATTTCTTTTCTGCAAAATCAAAGGCGCCTGAATTTACGACGAGAAAGTCAAAAGGCTTTATCCTGTAAATCTCGACAACTTCATTTGCCGGCAATATTCCTCCGGTGAAGATTACATCGTAGCCTCTCTTTTTAAGGGCATATTTGTAGAAAAGAAAGTTGTTGTCCGACAGGTTGTCGGAGGTGTTTATCATTGCTACGGAGGCCCTGGGCTTGCCTGAAGGAACTTTCAGGGCATTGTCCTCGATTATCATTATCTGCCTTATCGTATTGCGCACAAACTGCTCCTGTGCCCTAGACAGGCTTCCTGTCTGCCAGAGTATCCTTGCCTTTTCGAGCAGTGGATAGAGATATTTTACATAGGAATTCTCTATTCCCTGGTCATTTATGAAAGGCTGCAGCGCTTCCTTGAACTTTGTTTCGCTGAACCTGATTGCGGACATGAGGATCTTTCCCGGCTGGAACTCCTGTCCAAGATCGTCGTTCCTGCTGCTTACAGTCATTACGCGCTGTGTGAGCTCATCGTCACTCAGTCGGGCAATTTTCGAGATTTTGAGTCCGTTGCGGTTAAGATAGGCGACATTCAGGATTTTCTTGAGTTCGGTCTCATTGTAGTATCTGATGTTTGAATCGGTTCTCTCCGGCTCAAGTATCCTGTATCTCTTTTCCCATATCCTGATAGTGTGGGCCTTAACCCCGGAAAAATTCTCAAGATCTTTGATTGAGAATACATTCAGTCCCTCTTCCATGGCTCTTTTGTTTAAGTTAACTACCAATATCCCCAAATAATTAAACAATCATATTCGATGATTGTTGCCGGAATACCTATTTAAATTGCTAATTGCAGTATCCGAAACGATCCCCACCGTTTCGTAAACCGGTCGATAAAAATAATAAAATTCCTTTATTCAGTCTCCTCGACCATTATTTTTTTGACAACCCTAATGCCGTCGCTGAAAACGAGGGTTACGAGGTACATTCCCCTTTTAGGATTCTCGAGCAGGACATCTACAATCTGAAGAGGATCGTTGTACTGCTTTTTGTAAATATCCTGCCCGATAATATTTGTCACCTTGACAAATGATATAT
>JALOMK010000020.1 GCA_025455505.1 Bacteroidales bacterium | reverse complement strand
GTCATAGGCAACCACCATTTTCCGGAGTTCATTTGCAAGAGAATCCTTTTCTTCAGTAAGGACAGTTTCCATTTCAACCATTTTGTGCTTCTGGTCGAAATACATCCAGACAAGAAAAATAAGGGCTGCGGCAAGTATTATCGACACTGCAATCATCCCTATGGGAGCACCCTTTTTCGACTCATTGCCGGCGGTCGCCGGAGCATTGTATTCAGCCATTGCCTGAGGTATTAGTATATATTGCAAAATTAATATTATCCGGGGAATAATTATTTCCGATTCAATGATTAAATTTACCTGTGTGCCCAATAATGTTAATGTATTTAAAACCAGGAATATGAGTGGATTTTTCGGTGTGGTTTCAAAGGTGAGGTGTGTTGAGGATGTTTTTTACGGGACCGATTATCATTCCCATCTTGGAACAAAGCGGGCAGGCCTGGTGTTCAACGAGCCCGGAAAGGGCTTCAGAAGATCGATACACAGCATAGAAAGTTCATATTTCAGGAACAAATTCGAAAATGAGCTAAGCAGCTATGAGGGTAATTCCGGCATGGGTATTATAAGCGATACCGATCCCCAGCCCATATTGTTCAATTCACACCTTGGCAGGTTTGCAATAGTTACAGTGAGCCGGCTTGTGAATATTTCAGAACTTGAGACGTATTTCCTTGGAAAAAAGAAACATTTCACTGAAAACTTCGAAGGGAACACAAACCCCACTGAAGTTGTTGCAAACCTCATCTGTGAAAAAGGAAGCTTCAGCGAAGGGATTGAAAATGTATTCAACTCAATAAAGGGATCCTGTTCCCTGCTTATACTTACAAATGAGGGCATTATAGCGGCACGCGACAAGCTCGGAAGAACTCCCGTGGTTATTGGCAGGAATGAAAACGGCTATGCTGTTGCTTCTGAATCCTGCTCCTTTCCTAATACGGGCTACGAAACTGACTACTTTCTCGGCCCGGGAGAGATCGTCGAAATTACTGCTGATGGATGCAGGCAACTCCGGAAAGCCGGCGACAGGATGCAGGTGTGTTCGTTTCTCTGGGTTTATTACGGTTACCCGCCATCCTATTATGAAGGTATTAATGTGGACGAAACGAGGTATCGCTGCGGGGCCTTCCTTGCAAAACGCGACAACCTGAAACCCGACTTTGTATGCGGCATACCCGATTCCGGCGTGGGCCATGCAGTTGGTTACGGCAATGAAAACAAAGTTCCTTACCTGAGGGCATATTCTAAATACACTCCCACATGGCCGAGGAGTTTCATGCCCCAGCAACAGGGACAGCGGGACCTTGTAGCCAAAATGAAGCTTATTCCGAACAAGGCAGTAATAGAAGGAAAGAAAATGGTCTTCCTCGACGACAGCATAGTCAGGGGAACGCAGCTGAAAGACAACACTGCAGACCTTCGCAGGTCGGGAGCTTCGGAAGTGCATATGAGGATTGCATGTCCGCCTCTTCTCTATGCCTGCGACTTCCTTAATTTTTCCGAGTCAAGGTCAATCCTCGAACTGGCAGGCAGAAAGGCAATGAAACAGCTGGGTGCAGGTGATGATGAGCTGAAGGAGTACAGTGATCCTGATTCACCGAAATATGAGGCTATGGTTGAGCAGATTGCCCTGAACCTTGATCTGGATACACTTGTATACCAGAGGCTTGACGATCTTGTGGATGCAATAGGACTGCCGAAGGAGAAGCTGTGCACTCACTGCTGGGACGGGTCAAGTTATTATTAATACTGGGCGTCAGCAGTTGCATTCGATATTTCAGGTAAAGCGGCTTATATCAACTGTCTTCAACCTTTCCTTTGTTGCCTTGTACCCAAGCCTGAAGAGCTCTTCTGCCTTTTCGGGATCGAGTATTTTATACCCGGTAAGTTCGGGAGGAGCCACAAAAAGATCGAACTTTTTCGATTTCTCAATTATCTCCTTTGACATGCTGAGCATGAAAGTCCTCTCTGCTATGTTAATAAGCCCCGTAACCTTGTCCATGTATCCTACAGGATTGACGAAAGACCCGATAAGGCTGCGGCACTGGTCTTCAATTGGACGAAGGGGCAGGTTATCGAGCACTCCCCCGTCAACATAACAGATGTTGTCAATTATAACAGGCTGGAAAAGTACGGGTATGCTGGCTGAGGCAATTACAGGGTCGAGAAGGGATCCTTCCGAAAAATATACAGGCTTGCCGTTGTTCAGATCGGTGGCGGTAACGTAGAGCTTAACTTTCAGTTCCGAGAATTTTTTTGACCGGAGAACCGAGGTCAGGATCTTGATTATGCCGCCAATCTGCAGGAGACCTTCTCTTGGCATCGCCGGCCGCATAAAGTCGAGGCGGCTGCCATGGTTCATAATTTTAAGTATTTCGCGCGGAGTGTAGCCGTCGGCATAAAGAACTCCGGCGAGAGCCCCTGCGCTTGTACCAGATATCACGTCAGGGAATATGCCGGCATCATTCAGAGCCTGGAGAAGACCCAGGTGGGCAAAACCCCTTGCACCACCCCCGCTCAGAACAAGTCCGCATTTATACTTAGCTTCCTTCATGTCAATATTTCAATCAAAAGTCTGATGTTCAGGAATGTAACAACGGCGGCAATAGTCAGCAGGATGATATTCAGGAAAATCGAATTTTTATACTTGCCCATGACTTTCCCAGATGAAGTCAGGTAGATCTGGATTCCAACGGTGAATGGAAGCTGTATGCTCAGGAACACCTGGCTGAGGATAAGTCCCTTGAATGGATCTCCGATAAAGAATATTATAAGCAGCGCGCCCAGTAGCGATACAAGGATTCCAATCCTCGAGTGGTTGTCGCTTACATCATACGGTTCTCCATACATGCCCGAAACTATCGAGCCACCGGCCATTCCGGAAGTAATAGATGAAGCCACCCCCGCAAATAATAGGGCCACGGCAAAGATTACTGACGCATTGTTTCCGAGAAGGGGCCGCAGAAGGCTCTCTGCCTGCTGAAGCTCGTCGACATGTATGCCGTTTCTGAAAAAAGTTGATGCTGCGAGTATTATCATCGCACTGTTTATTGCCCATCCTATTACCATTGAAAGCAAGGTATCGGCAAACTCGAACTTTAGCTGTCTTTTTATTACATTGTCATCCTTAAGATTCCACTGCCTGCTCTGGATGACTTCAGAATGAAGGAAAAGATTGTGTGGCATTACAACAGCTCCCAGTACGCTCATTATTAATAACATCGATCCTTCGGGAATTGAAGGCCTGACCCATGCAAGTCCCGCTTCCGCCCAGTCTACATCAACAAGGAAGAGCTCATAGAGAAATGAAAGGCCTATTATTGAGACAAATCCGATAATCCATTTTTCAATTTTCCTGTATGAATTTGTCAGGAGCATTATCATCACGAATATAGTAACGAGAATTGAACCGATCATGATGGGGATGCCGAAAAGCATGTTGAGAGCAATGGCACCGCCAAGTATCTCGGCAAGCGAGGTCGAAACGGATGCCAGCACTGCAAACAGGAGTACGGGACGCGAGATGCCCCGGGGAAGATGTATTGTTGCCGCTTCAGACAGGCAGAGGCCCGAGGCAATTCCCAGGTGCGCAACGTTATGCTGCAGGATGATGAGCATTACAGTCGAAAGCGAGACTATCCAGAGTAGCGTATAGCCATAGGCTGAACCAGAAGCTATATTGGCGGCCCAGTTTCCGGGATCTATAAAGCCGACAGTCACAAGAAGTCCGGGCCCTATATATTTGAATATGTCAAGCGCCCCGTATGCAGGTTTATGATCCCGGCGGCGTATATCCCTGAAAAATGGAATGGCGGTTAAAAGGTTCTTAATATTCAGCATTATGATCTAATCTCGGTGAATCACTTTTAACAGTACCGGTGTGATGCAAAGATAAAAAATGAAAGCTATAGTTTTAATAATCGCTTTATGCTTAATTTTAACACTTCAATCCGCCTTCACGCCAGGATTCGGCGGACGCGAAGCCCAGGCAGGCACCGGGTGCCTGGTCGGGGCTCATACTGGTTGATTGTACTGAATTAAGAATATTAGTGCTTATGCAATTTGTACTTATAGCCTATGACGGCACCGATGAGGGTGCTGCCGGAAGAAGAATGAAAGTAAGGGAGGAACACCTTGCAAAGGTAAGCGTCCTCAAAAGCCGCGGTAAGGTATTGTACGGCGGTGCAATACTCGATGACGAAGGCAAAATGACGGGATCTGTTATGGTTTACGAAGTTGCCGACAGGAAGGAACTCGATGAGCTGCACCTCGATGAACCTTATATTACAGGCGATGTCTGGAGAAAGATCGAGATCAGGCCCTTCAGGCTTGCAATAAGAGGCTGAACATGAATGCAGCAAAATTCACTCCGGCTGTAAATAAAAGCACGCTTGTATTCCTGGCAGGGGCAATGTGGTGCGGAGTCGGCATAATGCTTCTTACCCTGTCGGTTAAATGGCTGGAGCCGCTTCCCTTCAGGCCGCAGCTGCTGCTTTTCGGGGCAGGCGCCCTTGCGGCAATACCGGTTCATCATTTCGGATTTTCAAGAATTGCAGGCAAAAACCTTGAGCGGCTCATGCCACTGACTGAAAAGCGCTGCGTTTTTTCGTTCATTACCTGGCGCAGCTATATGATTGTAATTGTTATGATAGCCGGTGGAGTCATGCTGCGTCATTCCCCGATCCCAAAGCCCATTTTGGCGGTGGCCTATACAACAATAGGACTGGCGCTTTTCCTGTCGGGTCTTAAGTACATCAGATTTTTCATAAGGCTCCTTGCAGAAGGAAGACAGACTACAAAATCAATATAAAACCTTACAAAATGAAAAAAACACTCTTATTATCAGTTGCACTATGCCTTACAATGGCAGGAATTGCCCAGAAAACGCTTCCTTACAAATATGAGGACATCACTTCTCCAAAGTTTGCCGAAGCCGTAAAGCAATCAGGAGGCATATGCGTAATTCCTCTCGGCATAATGGAAAAACACGGCCCGCACCTTCCCCTGGGAACCGACATGTACGAGTCGAGGCAGATAGCATTCAGGGCTGCCGAAAAGGAATATGCAGTTGTTTTCCCTCCTTATTATGCAGGCCAGATTTATGAAGCCCGGCACCAGCCCGGCACTATTGCATACAGCAACGACCTGGTCTGGAGACTGCTTGAAGAAACCTGCAATGAGCTGTCAAGAAACGGGCTTAAGAAAATAATCCTTCTGAACGGGCACGGAGGCAACACTTCCTTTCTTCAGTATTTCTGCCAGTCGCAGCTTGCTTCCCGTAAAGACTACATAGTCGTGCTTTTCAGGGAAGGCAATGATCCTGTCAACGGCAAGGAAATAGCATCACTGAAGAAAGCGAAACTCGATGGACATGCAGGTGAGGAGGAGACATCGATGATGTATTCAATCAATCCTTCCTTTGTCGACATGGAGGCACTCAGGAATGAATCGGGCCTCGACCAGGACCGGCTGGCAGGCCTGCCCTTCGCTTACGCCGGGATCTGGTGGTACGCAAAGTATCCGAACCATTTTGCAAGCGACATAAACACTCCCGACAAAAGGCTTGGAGAACTTCTTATCGAGAGCAGCGCAGGCCAGCTGGCACAGCTTGTAAAGTATCTCAAGACAGACAATACGATTCAGCAGCTGCAGGAGGAATTCCAAAGAAGGGCTGATAATCCGATCGGAAAGTAAGAAGGGGAGAAAGGGAGAAGAGGAGAAAGGGAGAAAGGGAGGGGGGAGAAGTGGTGACAGTAAATGGTAAACAACAGGAAAATAGCGATAGTTCTTCCGGCATACAACGCTGAAAAGACTTTGCGCAGGACTTTTGAGGAAATTCCCGCGGGAATCGCTGATTTTATAATTCTTACCGACGACCATAGCTCCGACGGGACCCTGTCCGTTGCAAGGTCATTGCCATTAAGCCATATAATTGAACATGACCGCAACAAGGGCTACGGTGCGAATCAGAAAACCTGCTACGACAAGGCGCTTGCCCTCGGAGCCGATATAATTGTAATGCTGCACCCCGATTACCAGTATACTCCCAGGCTGATCCCCGCAATGTGCAATCTTATTTCTGCGGGCCTCTTCGATGTGGTTCTCGGTTCAAGAATACTCGGCAGGGGAGCCCTGGAGGGGGGAATGCCCCTGTACAAGTATATCGCCAACAGGTTTCTGACATTCTTCCAGAACATTATGCTGAACCAGAAGTTATCCGAGTACCATACAGGCTTCAGGGCCTATTCGGCCGAAGTGCTGCGCAACATAGCCTACAAGAGCAATTCTGACACTTATATTTTTGATAACCAGGTTCTTGCTCAGATAATTGAAAGACGGTACAGGATTGGAGAAATCTCGTGCCCCACGGAATATTCCGATGACAGCTCTTCAATAAACTTCCGCAACAGTCTCGCTTATGGAACAGGAGTAATATGGGTGTCATTGCAGTTTTTTCTTCACAGGGCAACTCCGCTGAAATCCGGTCTTTTCGGCAAGCCAGTGCAGCAGGATGCAAAAGGTGACGACAACAGTGTCTAAAGGGATATATATCAAGTAATTACACACATACTGGTACAAGCATTAATTGTAATAAATTGTGATATTTTATCCTTTCAGCCAATCATGGCAGCGATTTAAAGAGAGTTATTGTAATTGCATGTGAAATGTAGTATTTACAGGTGGCCGAATCAATAAAATGACAGAATACTGATAAATGAACACGGAAAACATTGATGACAATAAACCACGGTACAGCTCAGCATTGCTGAGACTCCTGCCCTTTGCCGGGCTTATTATCCTTACCCTGTTAACCTACAGGACGGTTTTTGACAATTCCTTTGTTGACTGGGACGATTACACATACGTTGTTGATAATGATCTTGTCCGGTCTGAAAATGTGAGCCTGAGGGATATTTTCACAGAAAAGGTATCTCTCAACTATCACCCGCTTACAATATTAAGCCTTCGCCTGAACAATAACGACTGCCCTTCCTGTCCCGAAGGAATATCCCCGGCACCCTTCATTAAATGGAATTTCATACTGCACCTGCTCAATACGATGCTTGTATTTGTTTTTATCCGCCGTATAAGTGGCAGCACTATTTTCGTTCCGCTTTTCGTCGGCGCCGTATTTGCAGTTCACCCTATGCATGTTGAGTCGGTGGCCTGGATCTCTGAGCGGAAAGACCTGCTCTATTCCTTTTTCTTCCTGTCAGGACTGCTGACCTGGGTCCTGTACCTTGAGAATGAAAAAAAATTAAGAAAGGGAGTACTTCTTTATTCCCTTACCCTCCTGCTCTTTATCCTGTCGTGCCTATCCAAATCAATGGCTGTTTCCTTTCCTCTCGTCATCTTACTTACTCATATGTGGTTGCATCAGCGACACAGCCCCGGAAATTTCAGGAGCTTTCTGAATGTAATTTTCAGCAGGAAAATGATTTTACTCCTGTTGCCGTTTTTTGCTGTTTCACTCTTTTTCGGTGTACTTGCGATTGAAATCAATAACCCCAACAGTTTTTCATTTATTAACAGGATTCACTATGCCGGTTACGGTTTCACAATGTACCTTGTCAGGTTTCTTGTCCCCTTCAGCCTTTCGCCCTTATATCCCTACCCGTCTGCCTTTGTTCATTACGAAGGCTTTTCTGCCTTTGTAATGGGAGCCGGGGTTCTTGTTTTTGCCCTGACCCTGCTTTTTGCCATCATGGCTTTCAGGAAATATCCCGAAGTTACATTCGGAACAGGTTTTTTTATAGCATCCGTAATAATCGTACTTCAGCTGATATCAGTGGGAGCGGCAATCATGGCTGACCGGTACACTTACCTTGCCTATGCAGGCCTTGCATTTATTCCCGCTTTTGCAATTGAAAGGCTTGGCAGGAATTTGCGCATGGCATCCTATGCGCTTTCTATGGTCTTCGTGATTACTCTCTCCGTGATATCATCGAGGCAGGCTGATGTATGGAGCAACAGCGAAACACTTTGGACCAGGGTGCTGAAATTCTTCCCTTACGATGAAACCGCCAGGAGCATACGCGGGATATATTATATGAAAATGTCGGGCAGGAGTACCGATGAAGGAACAAAAAGAATGTTTGAGGCCAAGGCCCTGGCTGATTTCAATCATTCAATTAAAGCTGGCACAGCACGGGCTGATGTATGGGAGTCTGCAGGAATAATTTATGCCGGGAAAGCCCGGTCCGACAGCGCCCTGCTTTGCCTTGACAAGGCCCTGGATCTAAGGCCTGATAAGGGAAGCGCTTACTACAACAGGGCACTTGTAAGGGCAATGTCGGGAAAAACAGGAGATGCCATCGCAGATTATACGCTTGCCCTCAGGCACCAGCCCGAAAACGCACTGAAGATACTGAACAACAGGTCAAATCTCTATCTTGAAGCCGGAATGTTCAGTGAGGCAGTACGCGACCTTGACTATCTTATCACCCGCGAGCGCGACAATTATATATATTATTCCAGCCGGGGATATGCCCGCATGATGATAAAGGATATTTCGGGGGCTGTCACTGATTTCGTGAGGGCCCTGGAGCTCAATCCTGACGATGCGGAAAGCCGGAGGCAACTCAACGCGATACTTTCAGCCGGGGCAAAATGAATCAGGGGGCCAGTCTCTCCTTTAACCACTCATCTTTTTTCCTGGTATATGTGATCCTGTCATGCAGCCTGTATTCACGCTCCTGCCAGAATTCATAATAATTGGGTGTCAGCATGTATCCGCCCCAGTATGAAGGTTTCTCAACAGGTTTTCCTTTAAACAGCTGGTTGAATAGGTCGTACCTGCCCTCAAGATGCTTCCTGTCTGGTATCACTGAACTCTGGGTGCTTGCCCAGGCTCCTATCTGGCTTTCGCGTGGACGTGTTGCAAAGTACTCCGCCGCCTTCTCTTCAGGAAGCAGCGAAACGTCTCCTTCAATTCTCACCTGCCTTGCATGCACCGGCCAGTAAAACAACATTGCGGCTCTCGGGTTGGCAGCCAGGTGCATTGCCTTCCTGCTGTTTATATTTGTGAAAAAGCAGAAGCCATCGCGACCGTATTCCTTCACAAAGACAGTCCTGACCGATACCTGTCCCTTCGCAGACGCTGTTCCAAGGAATACGGCATTATGATTTGAGGCGCCAGATTCTATATATTGCCTGTACCATGATTCAAACTGGAGAAAAGGATCCTCGCAGGCCTCTTCTTCTGAAAAAGAAAATACTTGTTTCATTTATATTGTTGAAGAATTTCGATATTCATATTGCAATGATCATAATAAGTTAAACAACGCATGGAACTATATGTTCGTAACCCGGAAACGATATATTTGCATAACTTTCATTATTAAAATAAACAGGCATGAATAGAAAAAGCAGAATTTTAAAAGTCATGATGCCGCTGGCATCAGTATTTCTTATGACGTTAATGTCGTGCAGCCAGGAAATCCCTACTGACCTGGCAAAGGCAAACCTTATACCCAGGCCGGTATCGGTAAGCGCAACGGGCGAGTCATTCACTGTAAAGCAGAACACAGGCATTTATGTTATGGATGACAATCCTGAAGTTGCTGAAGCAGCTGCATTCCTGTCAGCCCTTCTTAAGCCCCTGACGGGATATGGCATTGAAGTAAAAAAAGGTTCCGGGGAGGTTCCGGCAGGAAATATTGTACTTTCTGTTGAGGATGGTCTTGATACAGGCAAAGAAGGATATATCCTGGACATTTCGAAAAAACAGGTATCTGTTAAAGCGGAGACTCCGGCGGGACTGTTCTATGCCGTTCAGACGATAAGGCAGCTGCTTCCTGCTGCTGTTGAGAGCTCTTCACCTGCCAATGGCCCTGTGAAAATTGCCACAGGAGTTATAAACGACAGGCCTGTTTATGGCTACAGGGGCTCAATGCTCGATGTGTCACGTCATTTTTTCAGCGTTGAAGATGTTAAGAGATATGTTGATTTTCTTGCAGCATATAAGATGAACGTGTTGCATCTGCATCTTTCCGACGACCAGGGCTGGAGGATTGAGATAAAATCATGGCCCAGCCTTGCCCTGCACGGAGGAAGCAAGGAAGTGGGCGGCGGCGAAGGAGGCTACTACACACAGGAGCAGTATACTGACATAGTAAACTATGCAGCAGCAAGGCACATTACAGTGATTCCTGAAATAGACATGCCCGGCCATACAAATGCAGCCCTTGCTTCATATGCCGAACTCAATAAAAATAAAAAGGCAACGGAACTGTATACGGGCACTGAAGTGGGATTCAGCTCCCTTGACACCAGAAGCGAGCTTACTTATAAGTTCATTGACGACGTTATAAGGGAACTGGCCGCCATCACTCCAGGTGAATACCTGCATATAGGAGGCGACGAGTCGCATTCAACGAAAAAGGACGACTATATTTACTTCATGAACCGCGTGCAGGACATTGTCAGCGCATACGGGAAAAAGGTCCTGGCCTGGGACGAAATTGCCCTTGCCACTGTTAAGCCAGGTACCATTGCCCAGGTGTGGGCAAGCGTTGAAAATGCAAATCTTGCTGTGGGCCAGGGTGCAAAAGTGCTGATGTCACCGGCGAAGAAGGCCTATCTCGACATGCAGTATCACAAGGACACGCCTCTCGGCCTGCACTGGGCAGGATACATCGAAGTTGACACTGCATATATCTGGGATCCGGCAACCTACATTCCCGGCATTGACCAGGAAGACATAGTGGGTGTTGAAGCACCCCTGTGGTCAGAAACTGTGACAAATATCGACGAAGTTGAGTTCATGGTATTTCCGCGTCTGCCGGGATATGCCGAGATAGGATGGACACCGGCGGCCCTCAGGAACTGGGACGAATATAAACTGCGCCTGGCAGCCCATGGGGAACGTTTCAGTGCAGCAGGCATTGACTATTATGCCTCTGAGAAAGTGCCCTGGCCTGCAACTAAGTAAGTATCTGAATTCACAGGACGGGAGCCGGCGCTTCTAAAGCCCGAGCAGGAAGTCTTCGGAAAGCCATGCATGGGCAATGTTTTTTACCGCCGGTCCGCCTGGTTTGCCTGCGACCTGGTTTGTAAACGAAATATGAATGATGCCGCCGGCATCCTGTATTATTGCCGGGTAGTGAGCGCGGGTTTCGCTGCCCGGCATTCCGTTTACAATGACTTTCCTGTGGGGCCAGCTTTTTCCCTCATCCTCTGATAACCACACTGAAAGCCTGTGACGGCCTTCTTCTATATCATTGTGGACTATCGCCCAGTTTCCGCTTTTCAGCAGGCAGATATCCGCTGCTGTACCAGGGTTGGGTATTTCCGAGTCTGTGACGAGGCTCCATGTCTTGCCCTTGTCTGTGGAACTGCTCATCATCAGCCGCTGGGGCGGGGGGCCATTATCGCGCATGTAGGCCCTTATGCTTCCGTCGGCACAGAGTGCGAGGGCAGGCTGAACGGCCCCGGCTCCCACAAGGGGCTCACTGAATTCCCAGCTTTCACCAAAGTTGTCGCTAATGGCAACAAGTGAAAAATCGAAGCCATCGGAATAAAGCGGAAGAAGCATCCTGTTGCCGATATAAATAGCTTTGTTCCTTGTCTGCCATCCTATCCTTCGCATCAGGGGGTAGCCCAGGCGCGTCCTTACCCTGTTGCCGTTCCCATCCGTATCGCTGCCGTTGCTGACAAGATTCATACCCCGGGCTATATCAAGATAATGTTTCACAGCATTCTGCCAGGCTTCTTCAGTTATTCCACTTACGCCCTCAGCGGCTATCTGACCTTCAGAAGCCAGGTGATTGTGGTATTCAGCAAACTTTCTTTCAAGAAGCATGACAAAACTGTCGTTCCGGCCTATACCCTCGGGCGCGCTGCTGTCGGGCCTTACATGTATCACATCCTGCCATTTCCACTCGGGCGCACCGCTTGCCTGCATATAATTGTCGCTAATGCGGTATTTGAGAACAGATGATTCCCACTGGTATGCAATTACGGTGTACCATACGAGCCAGAGACGCTTTTCCGGGTCGATGAAGACAACAGGATTTATGTCGGGAAAGTCCGGAACATCAGCCATTATGAAGGGCGCATCCCAGGTGCCTGTTTTCCGGTTCAGCCTCGATCCCATAATTGCTACATCGTCGGCGGTTCTTTCACCGCTTCCCTGGAACCATACAACAAGCAAGTCGCGGTTAGGAAGTTCAACAATTGACGACCCGTGGCAGTGCTTCTCCTGGAAGGGGAAAATATTTTCCATAATCAGGGTATCGGGCGTCTCCCTTGAGGAAAGTTCGTGATTTCCGGCTTCCCGGATGCAGCCGCCGGAAAATAGCAAGCCAGCTAAAATGGATGATATTGCAAAATTATTCATAAGGTCAAAATTTGATTAAATTTAGCAAATCCACGGACAGGTTTATTTTAATCGCGGGAATTAAATGACGGCCCTGCTGCTGAAAATAAAAACAATAATTGCAATGATGCTTGTCGGCCTGATGGCAGGCACTGGATTAACAGCTCAGAAGCGCGATAAAAGCCGCCATGCTGGCATAATGTATACTACGGGAACCCAGCAGGCTTTTCCTTTCAACAGTGCCGATTATACGTATGATATTCGTGGAATCAAGGCGGTCATGAACCTTGAGGCAGCCCGCTCGGGGATGTTCAGTTTTGAGGTCCAGGCGGAACCTGGGGTAAACAGGGCCACCCACCAGCTCCTTAATGAGTATTTCGTCCAGCCCGACTTTGGACCCGATTACCTTGATAAAAGGGAGGAGTATACAAAGGAAAAGACAATAACCGAGTATGTAATAAACATCGGGTTCCAGGCCAGGATGAATTTGTCGGAACGCATAAGCTTCTTTATGATCGCAAGTATAGGGCCCATGTATTCCGATACGGAAACCGAAAGACTGGCAGAAGGTTTTGCGTTTTCGGATATTATTGCAGCCGGTGCGGCCTTCAGGGCGGGGAAGATGCTGTTTGAGATAAGACCGGGGCTGAGGCATGTCTCGAATGCAGACATAAACTTTCCCAACTCGGGGCACAACAGCACGAATATCGACTTTTCAGTCTCTTATTGCTGGTAAACTGTTCAATGCGATCCGTTTTCACAGCTATATGATTGTATTTTTATTTGTCGTGCACCTTGAGTTTAATAACTTTATACTGATGAAAATGCAAACGGATAAATCAAGAGCGAAAAGATGAAAGCAGAAAAAATATCAGGCCTAATTGCCGCCCCCTACACTCCGTTCGATGCCTCGGGCGGACTAAACCTTTCAGTAATAGAGGGCTATGCCGAATATCTCGTGATGAACGGAGTCACCGGCGTGTTTGTCTGCGGAACAACGGGGGAATGGCCAGCGCTTTCGACAGGGGAAAGGAAGAGCATACTTGAAGAATGGGTGAGGTGCTCGGGAGGAAGGCTGAGGGTGATAGCCCATGTCGGGGGCAATGATATAAACCAGTGCATTGAACTGGCCCGGCATGCCGCAAGGGCAGGTGCCGATGCCACTGGTATGGTAGCCCCCTCGTTCTTTAAGCCCTCAGATCCGCATTCACTGCTTTCATTCCTCGCACTTCCTGCTGCCGAAACAGCAGGGAAGCCCTTTTATTATTATCACATACCCTCAATAACAGGGGTGAATGTTAATGTAAGCGAAATGCTGAAAACTGCCGAAGACATGATTCCGAATTTCGCAGGGGTAAAGTTCACGCATTCCGATCTGTTTGATATGCACAAGTGCATCGATTTCGAAAACGGACACTTCCAGGTGATGCATGGTTTCGATGAGATTCTGATTTGCGGGCTGGTGCTCGGGGTCACAGCCGCAGTTGGAAGCACTTATAACTACATGCCTTCAGTATACCTGGAACTTATTGATGCATTCGGCAAGGGCGACATGGCAAGGGCCAGGGAGAGGCAGCTGTATTCAGTGAGGATTGTGACTCGGACGAGTTCCGGGCCGA
>JALOMK010000019.1 GCA_025455505.1 Bacteroidales bacterium | reverse complement strand
CCCTGTACCCGGAGCCGGGATCGAACCGGCACAGCATTGCTGCCACTGGTGTTTGAGACCAGCGCGTCTACCAATTCCGCCATCCGGGCATAAATCAGCTTCGCTTTAATATTTTGTTACATAGCATTATAAAGAACAGTATCATTCGTATGGGATGGCGGAATTGGCCACCTCTGCAGTCCGGCTCCTCGCTGTCCCGACATACCATGTCGGGACCGACCGCTCGGCCCTGCCATCCGGGCCATAATCAGTCCTGCAGTCCTGCGGTCGTGCAGGTCGTGTCCTGGTTTCGGCAGACAGACTGCGAAAATAGAAAATTCTTTTATCCTAGTTCCCTTTTCGGACTATAATTTCACGCACGGCAAGCTCTATCCCTTCCTCATCGTAACCGCATTCCTTGTAAAGCTCATCCTGGGTGCCGTGTTCCACGAAGTAGTTCGGGATGCCAAGCCTCAGCACCTCAGCGTTGTAACCTTCATCAGCCATGAATTCGAGAACAGCACTGCCGAAACCGCCTGTCAGTATCCCGTCTTCAACGGTTATTATATGCCTGTGATGCCTGAACACAAAATGCAGGGTGTCCTTGTCGAGAGGGGCTGCAAAACGCATGTCCCAGTGCGCAACTGCAATGCCCTTCGCAGCCAGTTTCTTAACTACTGCGGCAGCAGCATTTCCCGGGTGCCCTATAGTTAAAATCGCCAGGTCGCCGCCCTCGGAGAGCTGCCTTGCCCTTCCAATGTCAAGCGTTTCAAAAGGCTTCTGCCAGTCGGCGTGAACTGCCCGGCCCCTTGGATACCTTATCGAAAAGGGCTTCCTGTTCGACGGCAGCTGCGCCGTATACATCATATTCCTTAGTTCAATTTCATCCATAGGTGCAGCCACAATCATATTCGGGATTGTCCTCATGAAGGACAGGTCGAAGAAGCCGTGATGCGTTGCACCGTCGGCCCCCACAAGACCGCCCCTGTCGAGGCAGAAAATGACAGGCAGCTTCTGGAGCGCAACGTCGTGGATGACCTGGTCGTAGGCGCGCTGCATGAAAGATGAATATATATTGCAGAAAGGTACAAGTCCCTGTGCGGCAAGTCCCGCCGAGAACGTAACAGCATGCTGCTCGGCTATGCCCACATCGAAGGTCCTCGATGGCATCTCGTTCATCATGTATGTCATCGAGCAGCCTGTTGGCATTGCGGGCGTGATGCCAACAATTTTATTGTTTGCCCTTGCAAGTTCCAGGAGTGTCTTCCCGAAGACATCCTGGTAAGCAGGAAGACCATCGTTCCTTGAAGTGTCCAGGATCTCACCAGTGTCCTTGTCGAACTTCCCGGGTGCATGGAAGGTGGTCTGGTTTTCCTCGGCGTGCCTGTATCCTTTTCCCTTAACCGTTATGCAATGCAGGATCTTTGGCCCGGGTATTCTTTTAAGGTCGGCCAGCACCTTTGTCAGGTGAACGACATCGTGTCCGTCGATGGGGCCGAAATAGCGAAGGTTGAGGCCCTCGAATAAATTGCTCCTGTCGAGGATAGTGCTTTTGAATCCTGCCTCGAGCTGTGCCGCCAGCGACCTTGCATTGGGAGCCTTCCTGCCAAAGATGCCAAGGGCCTTCCAGACCCTGTCCTTGAACCTGTTGTAGGTCTTGCTGGTAGTGATGTCGAGCAGGTACTCCTTCAGTGCGCCAACATTTGCATCTATGGCAATGTTGTTATCATTGAGGATCACGAGCAGGTCCGACTTTCCGAAGCCAGCATTGTTGAGACCCTCGAAGGCCTGGCCGGCTGTCATGGCGCCGTCGCCGATAACTGCAACAACGTGCCTGTCCTCACCCAGGGCTTTTGCAGCCATCGCCATGCCCAGGGCGGCTGAAATCGAAGTTGAGGAATGCCCTGTGCCGAAAGCATCATATTCGCTTTCGGCCATCTTCGGGAAACCGCTAATCCCCTTGTATTTCCTGTTCGTATGGAACACGTCGCGCCTGCCGGTAAGAATCTTATGTCCATAAGCCTGGTGCCCGACATCCCAGACAATCCTGTCGTAGGGTGTATTGAATACGTAATGCAGGGCAACAGTGAGTTCCACCACCCCGAGACTTGCACCGAAATGCCCGGGGTTGTTGCAGACCACGTCTATTATAAACTGGCGAAGTTCTGAGCTTACCTGGATGAGGTCGGAGGGGTCAAGCTTTCTAAGATCCTCCGGGCCAGATATTTTCAACAGCAGGTTATCCTCCTTGTTCATGAATCAGCGTTTACAACCAACCACCGCAAATATAACAATTATATTTCCCTGCTGTTTGCAACATACTTATGGGGATTTCTTATTTTTGTTCCTGTTACAGGCCGGCGGAATTGAAAACTGCGCTTAGCGGGGCTTTAGCCGTACCCGGAAGCTTTAGATCTGCCAGTGATTCCGTGGGGCGGAGCCTGTTGGATTAATAATTTTTTACTGACTATGAAAAATAAAATATCCCGGTTATACGGAGCAGTTCTTATAGTATTGATGTCGGTTTCCTGCGTTTCGGGGAAGAAATTCTCCGAACTCGAGGGAACAAGCAGGAAATTCATGAAAGAGAGGGATGAGTTCAAGACACAGAACCTAGCCCTCGAGATGGAGAACAGGGAACTTAAATCGAAACAGGCTGCAATCGAAAGCGAGATCAGCGCCGTGAAGGAAAAGATCGATGCTGTGGAGGGTGAGCGAGATAAGGCCGTTGACGACCTCAGCAGGCTGACGGCGAGGTACAATGACCTCCAGAATGCGCAGGAAGAGCTCATAAAGGGGAATGTCAAGGAGACGCAGAGGCTGCTTTCCGAATTGTCGGAGGCTCAGGCCAACCTTCAGAAGAAGGAAGATCTGCTCAGGCAGCTGTCGCAGTCGCTCGACTCGAAGAAGGCTTCACTCGATGAGGTGAGCTTCGAACTTGAGAAGAGGAACCAGCGTCTTCTTGAGCTTGAAAAAATTCTCGACGCACAGAAAAGGATAGTGCAGGACCTTAAGACCAAGGTATCGGAAGCCCTCCTTGGCTTTGAGAACAACGGGCTCACTGTGTCGATGAAGGACGGCAAGGTATACGTATCACTTGATGAAAAGCTCCTGTTCAAATCGGGCAGCTACGAGATAGACGCAAACGGGAAGAATGCACTTAAGAAGCTCGCAGGTGTTCTCGAGAAGAACCCCGGCATCCAGGTGATGATAGAAGGGCACACTGACAATGTGCCGTATAACCCGGGCAGCGGGCAGCTAAGGGACAACTGGGATCTCAGTGTGAAGAGGGCAACGACAGTCGTCAGGGTGCTCCTGGAAGGCTCAACTATAAATCCCAGGCGACTTACTGCCGCAGGCCGCAGCGAATACCTGCCTGTCGACAGCCGCAACGCCGCCGATGCAAGGCAGAAGAACAGGAGGACCGAGATCGTACTCACCCCGGATCTTTCGGAACTGTATGACCTTATAAACAAGTATTAGAAGAAGGCAGGGCCGTTGAAGCTAACGGTCTTCGTTGAATTCCTGCATCCTTACCTTCATGTTCCGCAGCGCCTGCAGCAGATTGTCTTCAGGCCTCAGAAAATCCTGGTCGCCCCAGAAAAGGGGATCATAGCTTTTTATCGTCTTGGAGAATACCGAGTGGATGGGCGCAAGCTCTTCCCTCTCGAAGCGCAAAACGCTTTCAGTCCTGATGTCGGTCACTGCGAGCTCAAAGAATACCTTGAACTGGCTTTTGAAAAGTTTCCTTTTCCTGCTGGAAGTGAACAGGAGATCACCCCTTACATGGCTGAGGAAATAGCGGTCGCCGAGTTTCCTGTAAGTTACTGAATATTTCACTGTAAGGGGCCAGGTGACGAAGCCGTGTGTTGAATTTGCAACAAAGCTCTCCTTCATTCTCTGGACGTACTTCGGGTTAAGTTCAAAGTCGGCGTGCAGGATAGCGAAATCGCTTGTATTTATGTAAATTGTTCCCTTGTAGAGCGGTTCTTCAATACCTTCTTTCTGTTCGAATTCTATGGCATAGGCCGACTCTTCGTCATATGTAACTATGTCGGTAAGCCTGTAAGTATAATCGTGAAGGCTTTCTGCAAGCAGGAAGTCAAATGTATTCCTTGCCCCGTCGAGCTCGAGGCAGGTGCCCAGCCCGGCTTTCAGCCTTACCGCAAGGGTATCCGTAATATCTGCATTATCGATTTTACGGCTTTTAAGTATCTTCACCTGGTCGTTCTGGAGCGTATTTGAATAGGGGCTTTTGAATATCCTTATAACAGCCTCGGAATATGTCTGGAGCTCGTTTTTTTTCATTACCCCCTCCCTGTAGAACGCTGTCATCAGCGAGGGTGTGGTTCCGAAGTTGCGTGGCACGGCTTTCCGTGATTTTGATATTATTTCGAGGGGAACCTGGTTGCGGATTATTATCTCGGGGATTGAGATGAATTCCTTTTCCATGGCGATGTTGTAATCATTGCCACCGGAATTCCTGACCGGCACTGCCCTGCGCTTGTAGCCAAGGTAAGTTATTATAAGTGTGTCATTGAAAATGTCACCTGTAATTTTCATTCCGAACACGCCGTTGCTGTTTGTGACAGTGCCCCTTCCGCTGCCCTTGAGCCCCAGTGTGGCAAAGGGCAGAGGCTCGCCGGTTTCGATGTCGGTGACACGTCCTGAGAGGTAGCCGGGGATAGTCTCCCTGGAGGGTGTTTCCGGGCCGGGCCGGGCGTAATATTTTCGTGAGATTATTATATACTTATCGATCACTGAGAATGCAAGCGAATCGGAGCCTGCAATTTTCATAAGGATTGCTGCGAGTTTTTCGTTTGTAAAGGTCAGGTCGGACTTGCCTTCGGTATTTATGAGACGGCTGTCGTAAGTGAAACTGTAGCCTGTTTTTGCCGAGATTGCCTCAAGGGCGCTGCCTGTCCTTATTATTCCTTCCCTGAATGTGAAAGCCGAGTCGAGGATGCCCTGCTGTGCAGCAAGTTTCTCTGCCGTTGCCATGAAAAAAAGGAGCGCAATGGCAATACGTGCAGGAGTCCCGAAGCCATTTGCGTGTGACATATCTGCTGCGGCCAGTTATTTTTTCACAAGATGGTAGACGTTACCCTCTTTTGAATAAGCAAGGTTAAAGCTAATACAAATAAGGTTAATAATTGTTTCTTCGGGCTGATTATCGATCGGGGCGGTAGTCCAGGTAAGGTCGAGCAGGGAAGGGTCGCCTGCGACGATGTTCATGTCGTAAGCCCTTTTCAGGTCGGCGAAGACGAGTTCAAGTCTCTGCCCGTTATATTCTAGATGCCCGGTTTTCCACGAAAGATAGTTTGGATTCCCGTTGACAGTCTTCAGGGCTTCATTTTTGCCTACCCTGCCCATGGAGCCTACCTCGAGGATTATGGGGTCAGTGCCGCTGCTGCCCGAAAGCTGCACCCGGCCGCTTGTTACAAAGACCTCAACTTCGGAGTTGCTGTTGCTTGTTATTACGTTGAAAGTTGTGCCTACAACCCTTATCTCGGCTTCTCCCGCTGCTATTGTGAATGGCAGGGAGGCGTCGGGTTCAATTTCGAAATATGCCTCACCTGAGAGGGAGATGTGTCTTTCCTTTTTGCCGAAATCGCCTGTAAAAGTGATCTCGCTGTTGCTGTTGAGGTAGATCCTGCTGCCGTCGGGCAGGGTGATGTCGAGGTTTTTCTGGCCCGGCCCGGTGGCGTATTTCACCATTCCTGGAGCATTGTAAGTCCTGCCAATGAAATATGCGAGCGTTCCTAGTAAAGCCATGGCGGCTATGGCAGCGGCTATTCTCATGAAGGAGCGGTGCGGGAAAAGGGATACGGTGGTTGCAGCGCGTTTAACTGGTTCAGACTCAATTCTCTGTTGCAACCTGGCCCAGGCCTTGTCGGTGTCGATAGATGGTGAGCCGGAGGCGCCCGGCAATTCAATCCACTTTGATTCAACATCCCCGTTGCCGTCCGAGGCGAACCTTTCGCGCAGGCCGCTGTCGCTGTTCTTTTCACCCGACAGCAGGGAAGCAAGTTGTTCCCACTCCCTGTCTGTAAATTCTTCTCTTTTTTTCATCTCCTTCATTATTCCGAAAATTCTTTCCTGAACTCTTTGAGGGCCCTGCCCATGTTTGCTTCAACTGTTTTTACAGACACTGCCAGGCGCTCTGCGATTTCGGAGTATTTGAGTCCTTCGAACCTGCTGAGGCAGAATATCTGTCCGCATCTTTCGGGCAGTTTTTCAAGGACCGAGGCTATTCTCGACTGCATTTCCTTATGGATCAGCAGTTCGGAGGGAGTAGCCGCGGTTTCGTTATTCGTATAGAGGGCCTCTTCGGCATGTCTTTCAACAACACGAAGGTGCTCAATGTGATGCAGGCACCTGTTGTGAACCGATCTGAAGAGGTAACCATTCAATGAACTTTCAATTCTGATTTTATTTCTTTCCTGCCACAGCCTGAAGAAAAGGTCCTGGACAATTTCCTCGGCTGTATCTTTGTCTTTGATTATAGTAAGTCCATACCTGACCAGGGAAACATAGGAGGATCTGAAAAGCGATTCAAAAGCTGCTGCATCGCCGTTCCTGATCCTCCCTGTAATTTCCGAATCCCCTGTCATCGGTGTTTATTATTTCTCAAGGTCATCCCTGTCGCTGAACTTCAGCTTCCTGCTGAGTTTCCTGATTGCTGATTCGATGCTCTGGTCGGGTTCGATTACGTTATAGTCGCCCCAGAACTTAGGATCTGCGAAAGCCGATACCTTTTCAGAGAATACGTCAGTGTATCTCAGTTTTTCCTTACCTGCAAATTTAATAACTTCCTCGGCAGTACGGTCGGTCACGGCAATTTCAGACATTGTTGTATAGTAAGTATTGAAAAGCTTCTTCTTCCAGTTGACTTTGAATTTGACCTCGGCCCTGGAGTACGCAAAGTACCATTTCCCGTCCTGTTCGCGGTATTTGGCCCTGTATGTTGCAAGCTCGGGTGTGACTTCCATGCCTATCGGCTTCTTCCGTATGAAGATTGAAGCAGCCTCTTCCTTGTTTGAAAGGTTGAAGCCGAATTCAGCCTCGGTGATTGCGTAGGTTTCCATTTCTATGTAGAAGCTACCCATGAAGAGCGGCATGTCGACTGAAGGTTTCTGTAAGAAGTCGATGACATAATGAGGTTTGTTGTCGATTTCTATGACTCCCGAAAGCGAGTAGTTGTAATAATCCATTGCATCCATTGTGAGTATCGACTCGGTGTTTTTGGCTATGTCGAGCTGCAGAACGCTAATGGGGCCGCCCTGGAGCTTGAAGAGAACGGTGTCCATTTTCTCGACATCGGAGCTTTTCCTGCCCTTGTAGATCCTGGCGCCGTCGTAGCGGACGTCGCTGTTGTAGGGAGCTTTGAAGATCTCGACAACAGCCTCGCCAATAGATACATAGGTCCTGTTCTTCCTGATTGTTTCCCTGTAGAAAGCTGTCATCAGGTTAGGAACTGATTCGTAGTTCTTCGATACAAAGCCAATCGCCTTTCTCATTATCTCATCGGGATCGAGGGGTTTTACAACGATTTCCTTTATCGGAATCGGTGCCGGCTCGAGTGAGATGACATTCTTGTAGCCATTGTCCTTGAGTTCGCTGAGAGGCAAGAGTTTGTTCTTGTAGCCAAGGAATGTGACTTCGATATTTTTCGCATTCTGCGGTTCGAAAATTTTCAGTGTAAATTCTCCGTCAATATTCGTTACGATTGCAACGTTCGATTCCTTTACAGCAACTGAAGCGAAAATAAGAGGACTGCCTGTTTCGGCGTCAACAACCTTTCCCTTGATAGTGAGAGGCTCCTGGGGATCATTCTTCTTCCTGTCGCCGCGTACACCTGCGGCGCTGGCAGAAGCGGCAGAAAACGCGAGCAGAAGAACTGCTGCGAAGATTGAAATTCTCATTTGTGTTTTCATGGCGTTAATTATTAAAGTTTATCGGATTTGTTTTGGTTTTTCAATTCACTTTGATTCTCTTTACATGACAAAGACCGCAGTGAGGGTCTTTCACCCTATCTGACCGTTATATTTTTTTAAGTTCCTCATTTCAGAATGACCTTATGGGAGGAGGATTTCCCAGGACTGTCAATATTTTAAAGACAGGGCATGCATACGCAAGGAGCAGCCTGTCGGGCCGGCCATTCATAAGCGGTATGCCTCCGGCAGCAGGGATAGAGCTCACAAACCGATGCAACCTTGCCTGTCCTGAATGTGCATGCGGTTCGGGTCAGATGACCAGGCCTGCCGGCTTCATGGACCTGCGGCTATATGACAGGATACTATCTGAACTTTCGCCATGGTTGCTTTATGTGAACCTCTATTTCCAGGGCGAATCAATGCTTCACCCCGAATTCTTTTCCTTCATAAGACCCGAAACCGGCATATATTTCACCCTCTCGACAAACGGGCATTTCCTTGGAGATGGCAACGCTCACCGGCTTGCAGCCTCAGGTCTGAAAAAGCTCATTGTTTCGCTCGACGGCATGGACCAGGAAACCTATTCCTATTACAGGGTCGGGGGGGAGCTGAGGAAAGTTGTCAGAGGCATTGCGGAAGTTGCAGAGGCAAGGGAAAAACTAAGATCACCCCTCAAGCTTGAGATACAGTTCCTTGTGAACAGGCTGAACGAGCACCAGGTTCCCCGGGTAAAGAAGTTTGCCCGTGAAGTAAAGGCAGCCCTCAATCTTAAATCTATGCAGGTTATAAACCCCTCCGAAACTGCATTCTGGATGCCTTCGGAAATGAAATTCAGGCGTTATGAAGCCGAAGACGGGAAATTCATGATAAGGAATTCCTTCCCGAACAGGTGTGCAAGGCTGTGGTTCAACCCTGTTATCACATGGGACGGGAAGGTGCTGCCCTGTTGTTTTGACAAGAATGCCGATCACGTTATGGGCGATCTTGCAAACGACAGCTTCAGGGAGATATGGGAAGGCCCGCGTTATAACAGCTTCAGGCAGAGCGTGCTCACTGCAAGGCACATGAACGACATATGCAGGAACTGCAGCTCGGGAATGGAGGGAATTGCTGTATAGGATATTGCTTTCAGACTGTCATCACATCTTTTTCCTTCACCGCCATTACCTTATCGATTTTAGCGCTGAAGCTATGTGTCATTTCCTGGACCTTTTCAACGGCGTCTTTCTCCATATCTTCAGGAAGCCCGTCTTTGAGAAGGGCCTTCAGCTCATCGTTCGCCCATTTCCTGGCATTGCGGATGCTGATCTTGGCTGTTTCGCCCTCGTTCCTTACCTGTTTCACAAGCTGGTGGCGGCGTTCTTCAGTGAGAGGCGGTATGTTGATCCTTATTACTTCACCGTTGTTGACTGGCATCAGACCTATGTTTGCTGCCATTATTGCCTTCTCGATCGTGCCGAGCATGTTCTTTTCCCAGGGCTGCACAAGGATGGTCTTGGCATCGGGAGTGTTAATGTTCGAGACCTGTGACAGAGGTGAATTCACACCGTAATAATCAACAGTTATTCCGTCGAGGAGGGCGGGATTCGACCTTCCGGCCCTGAGCCTGGCAAGTTCGTGCTCGAGATGGTCAAGGGCCTTCTGCATCCTGTCGGTTGTTTCTTCGATTATCAGATCAATTTCCTCGTTCATTGTACGGAGAGTTAATTACTGTTAGGCCGGTTACTTCTTTCCGGGTTAGCAAAAATAGTAAATTCGCCTGAAAAACAATAGCGTTTCAGGGTGTGACGAGTGTTCCGCATTTGTCGCCGGCTACAACTTTCTTCAGGTTCCCTGGGCTGTTCATGTCGAATACTATGACAGGCATACCGTTGTCCCTGCACATCGTGAATGCTGTTGAGTCCATGATCCTGAGTCTTTTATCTATGGCCTCGCTGAATGTCAGGTTTTCATACCTTGTTGCGCCCGGATTCTTTTCGGGGTCGGCAGTATATACCCCGTCGACCCTTGTGCCCTTGAGCAGAACGTCGGCGCCGGTTTCCACTGCCCGGAGGGCGGAGGCGGTGTCGGTTGTGAAAAAGGGATTTCCGGTGCCACCTGAGAGTATTGCAACGCAACCTGATTTCATCGCATCCACAACCCTGTCCCTGTTGAAATACTCACCAACTGGTTCCATCCGGATCGATGTGAAGACCCGGGCTTTCCCTCCCTGCCTTGTTATTGCGCTTTCCAGAGCAAGGCTGTTGATGACTGTGGCAAGCATTCCCATCTGGTCGCCTTTAACCCTGTCGAAACCGTTCTCTGTCCCGCTGAGTCCCCTGAAGATGTTGCCTCCGCCGACGACGACTGCCACTTCGCAGCCTTCCCTAACAATCTCAGTTATCTGTGCTGCATATTCACCGAGCACCTTGTCGCTTATTCCGGAGTTGCTGTCGCCGCCAAGCGATTCGCCGCTGAGTTTCAGGAGTATTCTCTTGTATTTCATATTATGGCATTGATAATCTACAACGAAAGTAGTAAAAGAGATCGTAAACAAAGGGAGGGTGATCGAAAAAATGCCGGTGGCAGGGAGCCGGTACAAAAAAAGAGCCGTCTCATTTTATCTGAAACGGCCCCGGTATACTGAATATGAACAAACACTACAGGTTAAGAGTGTATCTCTTGAATTCGGTAACTGTCAGATCCTTCTTTGCAGACTGGAGATACTGTTTTACTGTCATTTTGTTGTCCTTGACGAAATCCTGGTTGAGGAGAGTGCTCTCCTTGAAGAATTTCGAAAGCTTGCCCATTGCGATTTTCTCGAGCATTTCCTCGGGTTTGCCGTCGCGGCGCGCCTGTTCCTTGCCTATCTCGATCTCCTGTGCTATTACGCTTTCGGGAACAAAGTCCTTATCGACGGCAACAGGGTTCATTGCGGCAATCTGCATGACCACATCCTTGTATACCTGCACGTCAGCGCCTGCCGCAGTGAAGCCGGCGAGTGTTGCGAGCCTGTTTCCGGGATGTATATAGGCCTGAACGCAGGGAGCTTCAATCTTCTCGTAGTACGAAAGATCGAGTTTTTCGCCAATGATGCCAATATATTCGACAACCTTGTCGGCAACCTTTGCGCCTTCGAGGGTCAGTGACCTGAGTTCGTCGAGGTTTGCGGGTTTGTTTGCAAGTGCGAGATCGAGGATCTTGTTTGCAAGGGCCTGGAAGTCGGCATTCTTTGCAACGAAGTCGGTTTCGCTGTTAAGGACTATGATAGCGCCGAATTTTCCGTCGGCAGTGGTTTTCGAGAGAACTACGCCCTCTGTGGCATCCCTGTCGGCGCGCTTGTTTGCAACGGCCTGTCCTTTTTTGCGTATTATTTCAATTGCCTTGTCGAAGTTGCCATCAGCCTCTTCGAGAGCTTTTTTGCAATCCATCATACCTGCAAGAGTCACTCTTCTGAGTTTTGCAACATCGGCAGCACTTATAACAGCCATAATATTAAATCTTTAAACGTTAGTAATCCTCTTATTCTTCTTCCTCTTCGGTTTCACCGACAAGTTTTTCTATTTCCTCATCGTCAGCTGCTTCTACCGTATCTTCATCCTCTTCCTCTTCCTCGTCGTCATCGGCAAGCACATCGATTATTGCTGCAGGCACGTCCTTGTCCTCAAATTCCTTCCTGGCGGGTTTCCTCTCTTTTGCCTGTGGTTCCTTGTCCTTGTCGAATTTCCTCTCGTTAAGGCCTTCTTCGATTGACTGGCACAGCAGTCCGACTATGAGGGATATTGACTTTGAAGCGTCGTCATTTGCAGGTATCGGGAAATCGATGTTGGAAGGATCGGAGTTTGTATCGACCATCGCGAATACGGGGATTCCGAGCCTTTTGGCTTCACTGACGGCGATATGTTCCTTGCAAACGTCAACAATGAACAGGGCGGAAGGAAGTCTTGTAAGGTCGACAATGGAGCCGAGGTTTTTTTCAAGCTTTGCCCTCTGCCTTGTCACCTGGAGTCTTTCACGCTTTGAGAGGTTCATGAAGGTACCGTCGGTTGCCATTTTATCGATAGACGACATTTTCTTGATGGCTTTCCTGATTGTGGGGAAGTTTGTAAGCATTCCGCCGGGCCAGCGCTCAACAACATAGGGCATCCCTACGGCTTTTACCTTTTCGCTTACTATTTCCTTGGCTTGTTTCTTTGTTGCCACGAAGAGAACTTTCTTTCCCGAACGTGCGATATGCTTCATTGCGGAAGCCGCTTCGTCGATTTTTACGACAGTTTTCTCGAGGTCAATAATATGAATACCGTTACGCTCCATGAAAATGTAGGGAGCCATTGCGGGATTCCATTTTCTTTTGAGGTGTCCGAAATGCACACCTGCATCAAGCAATTCTTTAAAATTTGTTCTGGGCATTTTTCGATTATTTAAGTTTACATTCTTCAAAAGTCAATTGCAGAGTAGTTCCGGAGTACGGAAGTCTTTGCAATTTAGATACTAAACTTGCATCCGTGCAACTGATATTCCTAGCGCTTGCTGAACTGGAACCTTCTGCGGGCCTTCGGCTGTCCGGGTTTCTTTCTTTCAACCTCGCGGGGATCGCGGGTGAGAAATCCGTTTGACTTGAGAGAAGGCTTGTTTTCAGCATCCAGCTTGATGAGGGCTCTTGAAATACCGAGACGAAGGGCCTCAGCCTGGCCTTTGACACCGCCGCCGTCGAGATTCACAACGATATCGTATTTCTCTGTTGCATTGAGTGCAACCAGGGGCTGTGTAACTACATACTGCAGTGTTTCAGCACCGAAATACTCCTTGTAATCCCTGCCGTTGACAGTTATCTTTCCTTTGCCGTCGCTCAGATAAACCCTTGCTACCGCTGCTTTTCTTCTTCCAAGAGCATTGATTGATTCCATATCCGTTGCCTGTAATATTATAATTCAATTGTTTTTGGTTTCTGTGCCTCATGAGGATGCTCCTGGCCTGCATAAACGTGGAGATTCCTGTAAAGAGCGCTTCCGAGACGGTTCTTCGGGAGCATGCCTTTTACTGCATTCTCGACAAGACCTATCGGGTTCTTCTTCAGAAGAGCATCGGCAGTGACTATCCTTTGTCCGCCCGGGAAACCTGTATGCCTGATATATTCCTTGTCAGTCATCTTGTTGCCTGAAAGCTTCACCTTTTCGGCATTTATTACTATAACATTGTCGCCGCAGTCAACATGGGGTGTGAAGTTTGTCTTGTGCTTTCCCCTGAGCATCGATGCTACAACAGCTGCAAGCCTTCCAAGAATTTTTCCCTCTGCATCAATGATGACCCACTCCTTGTTTACAGTGGCTTTATTTGCCGATACTGTCTTATAGCTTAAGGTGTCCACTTCTTTTGTTTTTTAATTGATACACTTTATTTTAATCAAAGCACCCCATATTTTGGGGACTGCAAAAATACAACATATTTCCTAAAAAAAAAGAATAATGGACAGAAAATATTATTCTTACATCAAAGTCGACTATTTTTGTATGCAGGACCTTACAGAGTAGAGTATTGCAGCAATGGATGAACACAGGTTTTTTACAGAGAGGGCAGTGGCTCTTGCAGAAGAGGGAATTGCTTCAGGCGGCGGCCCTTTTGGTGCCCTTATTACAAAGGACGGTAAAATAATAGCCGAGGCCTGGAACCGGGTTGTGCTGTCGCACGATCCTACGGCACACGCCGAAATCAGGGCAATCAGGATGGCCGCAGAGAGCCTTTCTTCCCATGATCTTTCGGGTTGTACAATATATGCATCATGCGAACCGTGCCCCATGTGTCTTGGGGCAATATACTGGTCGGGAATAAGAAGTGTTTTTTACTCATGCACCCGGATTGATGCTGAAGATGCCGGGTTCAGCGACAACCTTATTTACAGGGAACTGATGCTGGACCCCGCTGCACGGCAGTCATCATTTGTAAGGATAGCCGTCACCGGGGCTGAAGAAGTATTCAGAAAATGGAAAGCCGACGAAACCAAAACAAAATACTGACGGATGATCGCGGAAGAAAGCAGGCTTGACCGCAGTTTTTTCATGCGCGATGTCCTTGATGTAGCACCGGGCCTGCTCGGCCAGACCCTGGCAACAGCTCTCCCAGGGCAGCCTCCGTCGAGGTTCATAATCACAGAGGTTGAAGCCTACAGGGGAACCGAAGACAAGGCCTGTCATGCATCAAAGGGAAGGACAGCCCGCACTGAAGTTATGTTCCTCGACGGAGGGCACCTCTACGTATACCTTATTTACGGGATGTACTGGATGCTGAATGTAGTTACGGGAGGCCGCGACAACCCGCAG
>JALOMK010000221.1 GCA_025455505.1 Bacteroidales bacterium | reverse complement strand
TACTTAAAAATTTTGCTTACAGCTTCTGAAATGGCTTTGCCAAGGATAATCCCTGTATTGTTGCTTAAGAACAACGGCCTGTACAAGACTGTTAAGTTCAGGGATCCCGTGTATATAGGGGATCCAATGAATGCTGTCAGGGTATTCAATACAAAGGAAGTCGATGAGATAATTCTTCTCAACTTCAATGCCTCAGCCGGTAATATGCAGATTCCCTTCAGCATGATTGCTGACATTGCAAGCCAGTGTTTCATGCCTCTTTGCTATGGAGGGGGGATAAGGTCGACAGACGACATAAGGAAGATTATATACTCGGGTGTTGAAAAGATTGCCGTAAACACTGTTGCTGCAGAAAACCCTTCCTTTGTTGATGAAGCTGCACTGCAATTCGGAAGCTCGTCAGTGGTGGTTTCAATCGATGTGCGAAGGAACTGGACAGGGAAGCATGAAGTATGTTACATGTCCGGACGGAAAACCCTTAAAGCCAGGCCAGTTGAATATGCCCGTGAAATGGAACAGAGAGGAGCAGGAGAACTGCTTTTACACTCTATAAGCAATGACGGGGAGATGAAGGGCTACGACACTGAGCTTATTGCAAGTATATCGGCAGCTGTTTCAATACCCGTTATTGCATGCGGAGGGGCAGGAAGCCTGCAGCATTTCCGCGAGGCCTGGGACAGTGGTGCAAGTGCAATTGCAGGAGGAAGTTTCTTTGTTTTTCACGGCAGGCATAAAGGTGTCCTGATAAGCTATCCCTCAAGGGATGATATCGGCAGGATTTTCCCTGAAAGCAATTAGATTCCCGGATCAATGTGTGGCATAAGCGGCATAATAAACAAACAGGATCTGGCGGTTGAAGCAGCTGAGATCAAGGCAATGAACAATGCGATATCCCATCGCGGGCCTGACGGGGAGGGAAGCTGGTTCGGTGCATCCTTTGCACTCGGTCACAGGCGGCTTGCCATTATTGATCTTGGCGAGACAGGTAAACAACCCATGTCATATAAAGACCGCCTGGTGATTACTTATAATGGCGAGATCTACAACTATATCGAATTGCGCGATGAGCTGAAATCAAAAGGCTATGAATTCAATTCCTCATCCGACACAGAGGTGATTCTGGCAGCTTATGACTGTTACAGCACTGACTGCGTGAAAAGGTTTAACGGGATGTGGGCCTTTGCCCTTTATGACAAGTTGAATGGGCTGATATTCTGCAGCCGCGACAGGTTCGGTGTGAAGCCTTTTTATTATTCCGATTCAGGAGCACGTTTTGCTTTCGGTTCAGAGATAAGGCAACTACTCCCTTTTATTCCTGAAAGAAAGGTAAACAGGTCTGTAATGGCCGATTACCTTATCGCCGGCCTTGATGACTGTTCCGATGAGACCTTTTTCTCGGGAATAAGGAAGTTGCCTCCTTCACATTCGCTTGTTTATGACCTGCGAAAAAATGTCTATAAAATCACAAGGTACTATTCAATCAGGATCAACGATCGGATCAAAGGGCTTACGGAGGCCGATTCTGCTGCAGAGTTCAGAAAGGTATTTGAGGATGCTGTTAAACTCCGGCTGCGTTCCGACGTAAAGGTAGGGACCTGCCTGAGCGGAGGGATAGACAGTTCATCGGTCGCCTCCCTGGCAGCAAAGCATTATTCAAAGGATGAAGGAAACCGGTTCAGTGCAATTACAGCCCGTTCAACGGAGCCTCAGCTCGACGAAAGCAGCCATGCTGCCCTTGTTGCTTCGGAAAGTAACCTTGACTGGCATACGGTTACACCGGTTTCCGGGGAGTTTATCCGGGATATCGATGAAATAATAAAGATCCAGGAAGAACCATTCGGAAGCCCATCTGTATATATGCAGTACAGGGTATTCAGGGAAGCGAGGGAGAGGGGATGTACTGTCATGCTCGACGGACAGGGAGGTGATGAAATTCTTCTGGGATATGAAAGGTATTATCCGGCTTTTTTACTTTCAAAAGGAATTTTAAAGGGAACAACGGGGTTTTTACTGTCCTTCATGAGGTCAAAACTTTCAGCAGGAGGCTTATTCATGTATATCCTCTACTTCACAATCCCGGGAGTAAGGATCAGGCGTCTTCGCAACAGGTTCTTCTTTGTAAGGGATTCATTCTTTATGAGTTTGAACAAGGGCCTGCTTGTTGAAAATGCCATGGCATACAAGGATATAGGCAAGCTCCAGCAACTTGAAATAACCAAAATGCAGCTTCCGCACCTACTGAAGTACGAGGACAGGAATTCAATGAGCCAATCGGTAGAAGCACGGCTGCCATTTCTCGATTTCAGGGTTCTCGAAACTGCATTGTCTGTAAATGATAATTATAAGATTAAGGATGGCTGGACAAAGTACCTGCTTCGCGTGTCAATGAAAGGCTCGGTACCGCCTTCAATCCTATGGAGAAAAGACAAACTTGGGTTAAACGCCCCGGAAAAGACATGGCTTGGAGAAATGAATGACGTAATGCAGGAGACAATCAGCCGTTCAAAAATCCTCGAAGCTGTTACATATACTGACAGGCTCAGAGGCTCATTTGAAAAACTTGATCTGCGCGTCAAATGGAGACTGTTTAACATTGCAAGATGGGAGGAATTGTTTGATGTCGCTTATTGAACCTTCTGTTTGTCATATTACAACAGTCCATAAAAGGACTGATGTGCGGATATTTCATAAGGAATGCCGGAGCCTTGCAACAGCTTACAGGGTATACCTTGTTGTTGCTGACGGCAAAGGCGACCAGGTCCTTGACGGTGTCAATATAATTGATGCGGGCCTCAGAGACTCTTCCCTCCTTAAGCGCATAATCAATACAGTCTTGCGGGCTTACAGGAAATCAATTGAGCTTGATTGTGAGATATATCACATACATGACCCTGAATTATTGATTGCAGGATATCTTCTTCGTCAAAGGGGAAAGAAAGTCATATATGACGTGCATGAGGACCTTCCCCGGCAGATTAAGAGGAAAAAGCACATCAGCTCCATCATACGACCTGTAATTCCTGCCCTTGCAGATTGGGCGGAGCGAATCTTTTCCCGCAGGTTAAGCGCCATAGTGGCAGCTACTCCGTTTATTGCAAACCGGTTCCGCATGTATAACAAAAATGTAGTAATAGCATGCAATTATGCTTTAATGACGGAGTTCGGTGTTCCTCCTCCTTACAATGGCAGGGCTGATAACCTGTGTTATGTCGGCGGCCTGACCGGGGCAAGAGGCCTGCGTGAAATAATCAAAGCTCTTGAGGAAGCCGGGGATGATGTGAGACTTAACCTTGCCGGTTCATTTGAAAGCACCGCTTTCGAAAATGAAATAATGAGGATGAAAGGATGGGCTAAGGTGAATTTCTTCGGTCATGCCGATCGGAAAACAGTGGAGAACATACTTCACAACTCAAGAGCAGGACTTGTGACTCTGCATCCCGGACCGGGTTATCCTGAGTCACTTCCTGTAAAATTGTTTGAATACATGGCAGCAGCACTGCCTGTAATAGCTTCTGATTTTCCGCTCTGGAAAGAGATCATCGGGGAAAGCAACTGCGGTTTATGCGTAAATCCTCAAAATCCGTCGGAGATTTCTGAAGCTATCATCTGGCTTCTGCGGAATCCCGCGAGGGCCCAGGAGATGGGACAAAACGGACTCAAAGCTGTACAATTGCACTATAACTGGGGAACCCAGGAAAAGGTTCTGTTTTCACTCTATAAAACCATTCTGGATTAAGCCGGACTGATTCCGGCTGCCCAACGGATGCTTACCTCAGAATTCTTTAATGATTGCAAACACGCAGGCCTTGACTAAGGCCATGTTCATGATCGCATTCAGGATTGCAGTCATCGTAATCCTGGCTATACAGGCTGCCGCATGCGAGCGCGATGAACACCTGCTTCTCGACAATGACAAAGTAATAGACATAAATGAGGGAGTTGCAATCAGCAATGTACCGAACATGAATGATCCTGATCTGAACCTGGTCAGGTATGAGGAATTCCTGAAGTACCTGGCGTCTTCATCACGATACATTATGGTGACACAGGAGGAATTCGAATCTGCATGGTCGCCTGACAAGGTCATTGTTTCACTGCGACACGATGTCGACAGGCACCTGAACGGAGCAATGAAAATTGCTTACCGGGAGCACAGATACGGCATCCGGTCAACATTCTACATTCTTCACACCGCTGAATACTACGGCAGTACCTCAAAAGGGCATTTTGAAAGGAACAACAGGGTCCTTGATTTCCTCAAGAAAATACAGGATGCATACGGGCATGAAGTGTCATTTCACAATGACCTTGTCACGCTCCAGCTTGTATATGATATTGATCCCCGGCCTTTCCTGAAAGGCGAGCTTTCATGGCTCAGGGACAATGGGATAAGGATAGCCGGATCAGTTGCCATTACAGCTCCGCATCAGATGACTGAAGCCAGCGATTTCCTGGTTCAGGGCCAGTCTCAGGCGAAAGCTTCCGGGGAAGAGATAATCCTTCCACAACCCATATCAGAAGGGATTAAGATAATAAAGGACAAACGTGAAAATTACGCGCTTACATATGATGGCGACTATCTTGTCACCGATTATAATTTCTCTGATGTTAAAATAATGCCCGATGGCAGAAGGTGGCACATGGCTCTTGAGGATTTCGACAAAATACCGGCCGGCAAAAAGGTAATAATACTGATTCACCCGCATTTCTGGGACTGATGACAAATAAGAGGATATGGATTATCTGCCATTATGCCACACCAAGGCAATATGGCTATGGTACGAGGCAGTTCCTGCTGGCAGAGGAATACCTGAAGCTGGGTTATGAAGTCACCGTGTTTGCATCACCGAGCAATTACCAGCTTAACAAAGTGCCTTCGCTGAGGGGGTTATTTACAAGGGAAAACATTAACGGTGTGGAAACTGTCTGGGTGTGGGGGATCAGGTATTCCAACCCTGCAGGCCTTAAAAGAGTCCTGAGCTGGTTTATTTTCTCTTTTCTGCTTCTGTTCTACCCTGTACCAAAGAAAAAGCTTCCGGGAATTATTGTTGTATCAAGCTTGTCACTGGTTACTGTAATAAACGGGCTGTTCCTCAAGTTGCGCAGCCCGAAATCACAATTCATCTTTGAGATTCGCGATATCTGGCCGCTGACCCTTACTGACATAGGTGGCTATTCACCCTACAATCCTCTTGTAATTCTGCTGGGCTGGATTGAAAAGACAGGTTACAGGAAGGCTGACAATATAGTAGCCACAATGCCAAGGGCCGACCTCCACATCAGGAAAAGGATCGGCTCTGATTTCAACTTTACATGCATACCACAGGGACTTGATCTTTACGATGCCGGATCTGATTCGGAATTATCTGAAGAAGAGCGAAAGGCGATTTTTCCCGAAGATGGATTCATCATTGGATATGCTGGCGCATTCGGACGCTCCAATTCCCTTGATACCCTTGTGAAAGCGGCCAGGCTCATAAATGACAGGGGAATTCAAGGTATTCACTTCATTCTGCTTGGCGACGGAAGTGAGAAAGATCGCCTTGTGTCACTTGCAGAAGGTCTTGGTAACCTGAAGTTTGTTCCGCGTATGCCAAGGAAGAAGGTTCACGCCTTCCTGAAATGCTGCTCGG
>JALOMK010000220.1 GCA_025455505.1 Bacteroidales bacterium | reverse complement strand
CATCTTACTCTGTGTATAATAATGACTTATTAACTCCCAACTCCCAACTCCCAACTCCCAACTCCCAACTCCCAACTCCCAACTCCCAACTCCCAACTCTAGCTCACTTCCTATTTGAATTGTTTCACATACTCGAGGAACTTTTTCGCCGAGGCATCGAGGTTTTCAATTGAGCCTCCGCCCTCGAGGACCTCGCACATCTCATAGGCTATATAACCCTGGTACCCTATTTCCTTAAGTGCATTGATGAAAGTTTTATAGTCGAGGAAGCCTTCTCCAATCGGAACTGCCCTCATCTGGGATTTCTCCCTTGTATAATTGGTATGGTTCAGTTCGTAAACGTACCTTGGAAGTTCCTTGTAGTCGGCTGTTGTTGTATGGACAATGTACGGCTTCATTACGTGAACTGCTTTCCTTATTTCCTCAGGAGTCAGGCCTTCAAGGGTAGGGGACCAGCAGTCGAAGGCGGCTTTTACATTCGGCAGATTTACTTCATCGAGGAGCCATTTCATCGCATCATGATGGAGTGCAATGTCATGATGGTTCTGCACTGCAAGCGTCACCCCGTATTTTGCGGCAATCCTGCCTGCCATCTGCAATCCTTCCACTACAAGGGCATATTGTTTATCATAGGCAATGTCGGGTCGCTCATAGCCGGTGTATATCCTTACCATGCCGGTTCCGAGGTCACGCGCCAGTCTTGCAAGCTCACCTATATATATAGCCTGTATCTCGGTATTTGGAATACCGGCTTTGTCGACACCTGCCGTGAAGTCGCAATAACCTGCCAGGCATACAAGCTCAAGTCCCAGTTCCTTTAACCTGGCACGCAGCTTTTGTCTTGCAGCATCGTCATAATCAATAAGTGAGACATGTGGTTTCTTGGCAGCGAGCATTACACCGTCGAAGCCAAGTTCCTTTGCCTTAAGAAGGAACTGATCGACTGTGAGGGTTGCCTGGCCGCGCCAGATGCCCATGTAGCTGACCGAGTGCAGGCAGGTTTTAACTCTGAATGAGTCAGGATCTCCGGTTGGCAGTTTCTGTGACAGCAAAAGCCCCGGGATTATCGTTCCGGCAAACAGGATGACCGACAGTTTTCTCATTGTATCATAATTTTGAAGTTACCGTTCATATTACCTCATTATATTATGGAAAGGCACAGGTTCAAAAAAAAAGAAACAAAAAAATATATAACAATTGTTAAATTAAATTAATTTTTTTTAATATTGCTATGAGGATTTAATGTAATCTGACCTGCTGACCCTAACCTATTGATCTCAGAAACATTTATCCCCTTGGTATTTTAATAGTTCGTTCAGGACGGCGGTATAATGTTGTCCTGAATGCTTGTGCCTGACGTTTTTTTGGGTTTGAAAGAATAACCAGGAAGAAATTTGATAACTACTAACTAACCTTAAAGCCATGAAAACCTGCCGAAAGAAAAAAAATCCCGGATAATATCAATTTCCGTTAACCTACACGATTCAACCACTTATCTGGCTAAAGTATTAATTACTAAATCATTTTAAATGCATGAAAAATAATCTTGAAAGACGATTGCATTTTGCCCGCAGTCAATGGTTCAGGCTATTGATTCTGGCAAAATTGTGCATTTTACTTGTTTTTTGCACAAGTGCAGATCTTACAGCAGGCATTTCTTCATCGAATTTCAACTCCGATCAGCAGGGGGTTGTTAAGGGCACAGTGAAGGATGCAACCACAGGTGAAGCCCTTATCGGGGTATCCGTTGTTATAAAAGGTACCACAATCGGTCAGATCACCGATGTCAACGGCAAATTCACGCTTACCGTAACCGGACCCTCTACCCTTATTTTCTCTTTTATCGGGTATACCACCCAGGAAGTTGCAGTTACTCCGGGCGCAGACATCAATGTCGGCATGGCCACGGAGGTAACCCAGATTTCCGAAGTTGTGGTTGTCGGATATGGAACACAGAAGAAGGAAAGTGTTGTCGGCGCCATCACACAGGTCAACAGCGCCACGCTTATGAAATCAGGTACTTCGAACGTGACAAACGCCATTTCGGGGAAACTCAGCGGCGTTCTTACAATACAGCAGACCGGGGAGCCGGGAGCCGGCGGATCGGAGATTATCATCCGCGGACTATCGAGCTGGAACGGCTCACAGCCACTGGTGCTTGTCGACGGTGTTGAACGTGATTTTTCAAGACTCGATCCTGCCGAGATCAGCACAATATCGGTACTTAAGGATGCTTCCGCCACAGCGGTATTCGGTGCCAAGGGTGCAAACGGGGTCATAGTGGTTACTTCAAAAAGAGGATCGCTTGGCAAGCCAAAGCTGAATGTATCCGGATCCTATGGTCTTCAGAAGGCTACAAGGATACCTGATCATATTGATTCCTATACAACAATGAAGTATCTCAATGTTGCAAGAATGAACGGAGGACAGTTCCAGTCTCTTCTTCCCGACAATATTCTCAACGAATACAAGAATCCTTCCACTTCGCTCAACGCTTTGAGGTACCCGGATGTGAACTGGTTCGATGAAGTAACAAAGCCTTTTTCGCCCACAGCAAATGCAAACCTGTCCCTTACAGGTGGAACCGAGTTTGTAAAATACTTCCTGGGGCTGGGTTATCAGTACCAGGGAAGCTTCTTCGAGGGCACAAAGGAAGGGTACATGAACAACAACTACTACATGCACCAGTTCAATTACAGGATCAACCTCGATTTTTCGCTTACAAAGACAACATCCCTTGCACTTAATGTTGGTGGCGAGGCCGATATCAAAAATACTTCAGCAACAGGATCATGGAGGAACCTCTATTCAACAGGTCCTGCACGTTATCCGGCCTATTTTCCGTCATGGGTACTCGATATGGTTCCTGACACCGATTACCCCGATGCCAGAGGGGAAAGGCTTGCAGCAAACTTCGGTGAGTATACGGGTAACCCCTACACCAGCTTTAAACAGCCAAGCTTCAACCGGGACCTTGGTTCAAGACTGTTCACCGACCTGATCCTTACCCAGAAACTCGACAAGATACTCCCCGGTCTTTCAGCCGGCGGCAAGGTATCGCTCAGCACCTATTACAATAACAGGATGCTGACTCTGAGTTACACGTATCCGGATTATACCCTCGACTATAATAAAATAGGTGTGGATGCAAACGGCGACGGCAAGGTTGACGCCAACCCATGGTTCAGGAGCGGTCAGACCCTTGAAAACTATGAGATTCCGCCATATGATATAAACGTAGGAGGTCTGAACGGAGGCTATTACAGCGACCTTTACTATGAGTTGTCTCTCAATTATGCCAATACTTTCGGAAGGCACAATGTTACAGGTCTCTTCCTCTTTAACAGGCAGCAGAAGAACAGGGGAACAGAATTCCCTTATTATAATGAAGGGCTAGTCGGAAGGGCAACTTACGATTACAACAAGAAATACCTGTTTGAGCTTAACATAGGTTATACAGGTTCCGAGAGATTTGCTCCCGCAAACAGGTTTGGTTTCTTCCCGTCAGCAGCTTTCGGCTGGGTTGTATCTGAGGAACAGTGGTTCAAGAACTCGGTTCCCTGGATGAACAAGCTCAAGATACGTTATTCCGACGGACTTGTCGGAAGCGACTATGCAGCGAACCGCTGGCTTTATACTGCTTCCTATTTCAAGGATGACAGGGGCTACATCCGTGAGGACCTGGGGCCTAACACGGAAGCTCAGTGGGAGGAAGCCCGCAAAAGGGACATCGGCTTTGAATTCGGCTTCTTCAAGAATGCACTGTCGTTCAACATCGACTTCTTCGATGAATACAGGGAAAAGATGCTTCTTACTCCAAGGTCAGTCACGATGCTTGTAGGAAACTCCTTCAAGGAACTGAACCTGGGGGAGGTAAAGAAGCATGGTTTAGAAATTGAGACTGAATGGAGAAAGCGGACTGCTTCAAATTTTGAGTATTATTTCAGGGGGATCTTCGGCTTCAATGAGAACAGGGTTATATTCAAGGATGACCCGCCATACGCACCGGAATATATGAAGCTCCAGGACAAGCCTCTTACGGATTATCTCAGCTATGAGTTCCGGATCGAAGGACTTGAGATCAACCAGGTACAGCTTACAGGTACAGGATACTATACAACAATCGACGACATCCACAACAATCCCTCGGCTATTGACGTAGGAAAACTGTCGCTGGGCGATTACAAGTTCCTCGATTTCGATGCAAACGGAAAGATCACAAGCCTCGACAAGTATCCGGGCAAAGGGCTTACTTATCCCCCGATCACATGGTCATTTTCAGGAGGTTTTACATGGAAGAACTTCGACTTCAACATGATGTTCCAGGGTAATGTTGGCAAGTACGTGCACTTCAACCAGGGCTTCGAAGTTGAGTACATCAAGGGGGACTGGAGGATTCACGAATCAGCACTTGATTTCTGGACACCCACAAACCAGGACGCAACACACCAGACCCTTCACTATTTCGGCGGATCGAGCCAGGACAACCTCTTCTGGGGCGGTGGCGAGGAGGACAGGGGCTACCAGGCAATCATCATGGACCGTTTCTTCAGGAATGCAGATTATGTAAGGCTTAAGGACCTGTATGCAGGTTACACCTTCAATACGCCTTCCCTGAAGAAT
>JALOMK010000219.1 GCA_025455505.1 Bacteroidales bacterium | reverse complement strand
AATATCCTTTTTATAGTTCTCGAGAGCTTCAGCAGCTATCTTGTCGGTCCGGTGGGAGGCGATTCGCTCACAACCCCGAATCTGAACAGGTATATTAGTGAAGGACTGCTCTTCTCGGATATTTATGCTTCGGGCAACAGGACTGACAAGGCAATGCCGGCAATCCTCAACGGATACCCGGCTCAGCCTGCCCAGTCGATTATCAAGGAACCGAAGAAGAGCCAGTCGCTGCCGGGGATCGTAAGAATTCTAAATGACGAAGGTTATAGCAGCTCTTTCTGGTATGGCGGCGAGATAAACTTTGCAAACTTCAATTCATATGTCATCGCAGCCGGATTCAAGCGCATTGTGACTATGGACGACTTCAGCCCTTCGGATTACAATTCCAAGTGGGGAGTGCACGACCACATAATGTTCTCAGCCCTGAAGGACACAATGAAGACAATGCGTGAGCCCTTCCTGAAGGTTGTCCTTACCCTTTCAAGCCATGAACCCTTCGATGTGCCGATGGAACCTGTGTTCAAAGGGAATGACCAGATGACAAAATACATGAATTCCGTATATTATGCTGACAAGGCGCTTGGCAGCTTCCTTGACTGGGCCCGGACAACCGAATGGTGGAAGAACACTCTTGTTGTGCTTGTTGCGGATCATTGCTGCAGGATATCGACAGATGTGCCTGTTTACGCTCAGGAGATCTTCCGTATTCCAATGGTGTGGACGGGAGGAGCGCTTTCAGTACGAGGCCATGTAAATTCAAAGCTGGGCAGCCAGACCGACATAGCCCGCACCCTGTTGAACCAGATGGGACTTAAGGGTGATTTCAGGTTCAGCAAGGACCTTCTCGATGAAAACTCGCCTGCCTATGCATTTTATACTTACAACGAAGGTTTTGCGTTCATAACTGATTCGGCGGAAGTGATTTATGACAATAAGCTTGGAGATACGGTTCTCAGGGAGGGGAAAAGTCCTGGCCTGGCCGAAAGGAAAGGTAAAGCCTACCTGCAGGTGCTTTTCGATGATTATCTAGGGCGCTGAGATGATTATAAGTTTTTAAATCTGCAATTATGTCACCACGAAAGCAGATTAGCAAAAAGATACCGGGGACTGTTATAATGCTCGGGCTTGTCAGTCTGCTGACTGATTCGGCCTCAGAGATGATTTATCCCCTTATTCCCGTGTTTGTGGCCACTCTCGGCTCAGGAGCCATAGTGCTCGGTGTTATGGAAGGCATGGCTGAAGCAACAGCTTCGCTGCTGAAGCTGTTCAGCGGAATACTGTCAGACAGGATAGGCAGGAGGAAGATACTTGTCACCGCCGGTTATTCAATTTCAGCCCTTGTGAGACCTCTCATGGGCCTTGCCGGGTCTGCCCTGGGCGTTGTTGCAGTAAGGACCGCCGACAGGATAGGCAAGGGCCTGAGGGCAGCTCCGCGCGATGCGCTGATTGCCGCCTCCGTTGATGAATCAGCCAGGGGCAGGGCCTACGGTTTTCACAGGGCTATGGACCACACTGGGGCAGTCATAGGCCCTGTGCTTGCAATAATAGCACTCATATTCCTCGTGTCGATGGCAGGAATAAGAGATCCGGAAAGAATACTGCGTTTGATTTTCATGTTCGCCTTCATTCCCGGATTGCTTGCAGTTTTGACGCTTGTTTTTTTCGTCAGGGAAAAGCCCCCGCCAGTTTCAGGCTCCGGTCGCCCGGCTGTCATTTTCAGGAGTATTGACAGAAATTTCAGAAATTACCTGCTCGTGATAGTGATCTTTACTCTTGGCAATTCATCCGATGCCTTTCTGCTTTTCCGGGTGCAGGAGCTTTTTGGCTCAGGAGGCATGACAGAAAGAATTACAGGATGGGTTCCGGCCCTGGGCATGATAGCTGCAGGTCCTGATGGCAGGGATTATGGCAGTGAGCTTGCAGCAATTCTTTTCCTGCCTTTTCTCTGGGCCTGGTTTCATCTGATCAAGGCTATCTTCTCGCTTCCCCTCGGGGCCCTGTCGGACAGGATCGGAAGAAAGAAAACAATAAACACCGGATGGGCAATTTATGCCGGTGTTTATTTTATGTTCTCGGTTCTTAATTTTCTTCCCGGGCGCTTTCAGCTTGCAGCAACACTTGTGATGTTCGGCATATATGCCCTATACTATGCATTCACGGAAGGCGCTCAGAAGGCTTTCGTAGCCGACCTTGTGCCAGGAGATAAAAGAGGCACTGCATTCGGCCTTTTCAACTTTGCAGTCGGTATCGGGACCCTGCCCTCAAGTATACTGTTTGGCCTTATCTACAGTTTCTCAGAGAAGCGCATGCCAGGATATGGCGGGACGATAGCATTCGGTTCCGGGACTGTTCTGGCGCTCATCTCGATTCTGCTGCTCAGCCTCACTGTGTCTGAACCTGAAAGAGACAAGTCCTGATTTGATCAACAGGTTTTTACCAACTGGATTTTTTCTTCTCTCTTTTCTCCTTTTTGCCATGTTTCCTGGCAGGTTTTGCAGGCGTTCCTCTTTTGGAGTCCCTCCTTTTGCCGTCAAAGTTGGCTGTCCATTTGCCGGTTTTCTTCTTTCCTTTGTCAACTTCGGCAGGCCTGTCTGTTTTTTCCTGTGCAAGCTCAACTGCAACCCGCCTGTCATTGAATTTCGACCTGTTGAGAGCATCAATAAGGAAAGGTGCATATTCCTCCTCAACCTCGAAGAAAGAAAATGTCTTCAACAGATCGATTTTGCCAAGAGGAATTTTTCTCCCCTGTGTGTTCCTGTTTACAAGCTCAATAAGCTGTTCGGGGTAGAAGCCATCTGTCTTTCCGAGGTTAATGAAAAGTCTTTTGAAATTCCCGGTATAGTCCCTGTCCTTTCCCTTTTTATTACGGCCCTGGTTATCCTGGAAGCTTTCACGCGGCGAGAAAAGTTCTTCGCCGTCGCGGTAGTCGTCGAGAAACCTGTCAAATTCAAGCGAAACGACACGCCTTAGAAGTTCCTCGCGGTCGAGCGAAGCCAGTTTGTCACTTATTACAGGCAGGTATTTTTCTATCTCCTGGTGTTCTGTTGCAGTAGTCTCGAGTTTGCGGGCCCAGTGGAAAAGCTGTTTTCCGCAGATTTCGCTCCCTGTAGGGATTCTGATAGCCTCGACGCTCTTTTTGAGTTTCTTCTCAATCTGTTTCAGGTTCTGCATTTCGCGTGTATTGACAAGCGAAATTGAGATACCCTTCTTGCCTGCCCTCCCGGTTCTGCCGCTCCTGTGAGTATAAACTTCAGTGTCGTCGGGAAGAGTATAGTTGATTACATGGGTCAGATCATCGACATCGAGTCCCCTTGCGGCAACGTCGGTTGCCACAAGAAGCTGCAGATTCCGGAGGCGGAATTTCTGCATCACTGTATCGCGCTGTGCCTGTGAAAGATCACCATGGAGTGCATCGGCATTATAGCCGTCGGCGATTAGTTTTGAGGCTATTTCCTGTGTTTCCTTTCTTGTCCTGCAGAATATTATTGCATAAATATCGGGCTCGGAGTCGGCAATTCTTTTGAGAACCTTGTATTTGTCACGTGCATTTACCAGATAGTAACCGTGCCGGACATTCTCTGCAGAGGCGTTCCTGGTGCCTATGGTGACTTCCCTGGCGTCAGTCATGTATCTCGAAGCAATTCCGGCTATCTCTCCTGACATTGTAGCTGAGAAAAGGAGTGTTCTCCTGCCTTCAGGAACCTCTTCCAGTATCTCGTTGATGCTGTCAAGAAATCCCATGTTGAGCATCTCGTCGGCTTCATCGAGAATAACAGTTGTCACTGATGACAGTTTTGCCGCGCCCCTGCCAATAAGGTCAATGAGCCGGCCAGGGGTTGCAACAATTATATGCACACCCTTCTTTAGTTCCCTTACCTGGTTCTCAATGCTGGCACCACCGTACACAGGAAGTATCCTTAATTTCCCGGTGTATCTTGCATAATCTGTAAGGTCTCCTGTGATCTGCATGCAGAGTTCCCTTGTCGGGCATAGTATCAGTGCCTGGGTTGAATTATTTTCTGTGTCTGTCATTTGTACGAGGGGAAGGCCAAAAGCCGCAGTTTTCCCTGTACCTGTCTGTGCGAGAGCAATCAGATCGCATTCCTCATTCATCATAAGAGGTATTACTCTCTCCTGTACCGGCATGGGCTCTTCAAATCCAAGTTCCTGTATAGCCCTGAGGATTCCCGGCGTGAACCCCAAATCTTCAAATTTCTTCATTTTAAAATGTTTATGATGTGGTTCCGGAGCGAGTAGGACATGATCCCGGCCTGCATGGAAAATAAGACTGACTGGGTAGAAATGGCTGGCAACGCCACCTGGAAATCACTTTGTTAAATATGGCGCAAAGATAATCAAATAATTCATACTTTTGTATTTATGGATGCCGGGCTTATTAAATTATACTCCCCAGCCGAAGTTCCCAGGCTGAAATACATTTCTTCGCTAATCCTCGGGGAGATGCTCGGTCTTCAATTTGAAATTACTCACGACAAAAGAAGGCTTGGAAAGCATCCGGTGATAAACTACTCTGATGAGAAGCTGCCCGGAGCCTTCAATATATGCCCTTCAGGCCTGCTTTCGGAGCAGGGCATAAAAAATTATGATCCCGCGGTTACGTTAGCAGACTTTG
>JALOMK010000218.1 GCA_025455505.1 Bacteroidales bacterium | reverse complement strand
CACACGGTTTCTCATTCGGATACATAGGCCTCAAGGCTGAAGAAACTGTCGGCCAGGTAGTGCAGGAATACACGATTAACTCTTTCCCGATTTATTATGCTCCAAAAGTGATGTTCGGAGGCGAAAAAGCCAAACTTTTCGTTAAAGGGGCCCTCGGGATGCAATACGCAGGCCTTAAGAAAGAAGGTCTTATCATAATGAGCGACGTCGACTGGGGTTTTTACGGCGGCGGCGGAGCAGGTGTTATGCTCTTCCTTAAAAGCAATATTTTCATAAATGCCGAGTATGAAATAGCATGGGCCTCAAACAGCTGGTACAAGGATGGCTGGATGAACACCGCCAGCGGCGGCCTGGGCTTTAAGTTTTGAAATTCCTACTACTTATAATCAGTAAATGAAAAAACAAATAAGGATCTTTATCCTCACAGTCCTGATAATATTGCCTTCAGCACTAAAAAGCCAGGTTCTGATAACAATATTGCTGGGAGACAAGTTAAATACGGATAAGATAGAATTCGGGCTGGTCGGAGGATGGAATCACGCCAATATTTACACCATTGATGACGCAAGCGCCCTGAATAGCCTGGACATTGGGTTTTACTTTCATTTCCTGTTAAAGAACAGCTCCTATTTCAGTACCGGGGTTCTTGTAAAATCAAGTGTCGGTGCATCGGGATTGCCAGTATATTCGATGGATGATCCCGATTTTGATGCTGTTTTCAAGGATGGATCACTGACAAAGAAAATACCTGTCTTTTATGTCCCGCTCCTGTATCATCAAAGATTTAACAACAGGTGGTACATCGAAGCGGGACCCCAGTTGGGGCTTATACATCAATGTGTAGACATTTTCGAGGCTGAAAAGCTTGGCGGCGATCTGAAATTTACTCTCAGTGTCAAGGATCAGTATAAACATATCGATGCCGGCCTTCTGGCAGGAGCAGGTTACAAGTTCAGGAAACAGGTAAAAAGCATGGCAGTCGGCATTAACTATTATTATGGACTGGTTGATGTAAGCTCCGATCCTGCACAGGAGATACGTAATTCAGCCCTCTATTTTTATATTAAAATCCCGATAGGAGTCGGCAAGGAAAAAGAAGTAATACTTGATATTTGATAACAATAACTTACAAACCTGAAACATGAAAATAAAGCTGATATCAGCCTGTTTCCTTTTTGCAATAGTCAGCCAGGCTTCGGGTCAGGTCTATTCCAATAAAGTAACAGGAAAAAAGAATGCATCGGAACTGGATAGTGTAAAGGCAAAGCCTTATCCATACCTTTTGCCGATATGGGGAGCAAAAGTCGCTGCAAAGGGATTCGATCTTCCCTATTCCGCAGGATTTAGTGTGAATTATGCATGGCAGAGATCGGACCTTATAATGGATAACCTTATGGTCGGATTCAATAACGGGCCCATGGTAAATCTTGATGAGATTGTAAGATTCAACAGTGCGGTTTCCGAAGCGTCATTGCTTAATTTCAGGCCCGACTTCTGGGTGTTGCCCTTCCTCAATGTATACGGCCTTGTTTTAAAAGGCAACACTTCCACATCGATCGATGCGGGATTGTGGTTGCCCGATACAGCAAATGTATGGAGGGAAGTTACCTCGTTCTCATCCACGGCCAACTTTGCTGCTACAGGTTTTGGATTTGGCATGACACCGACGGTTGGGGTGGCAGGAGGATTCCTGGCTCTTGATATGAATGTGGTATGGACAGATGTGGATGCCCTTGACAAACCTGTATTCAGTTTTGTCTTTGGACCAAGGTTTGGAAAATCATTCAAGTTTAAAAAACCTGAAAGAACCCTTGCAGTCTGGGCCGGAGGCTTCAGAGTTCACATCGCATCAGAAACCAGCGGATCTATTTTGCTCTCAGAGGTTTTGCCGGTTGACGATATGCAGGCCAAGGTTGACGACGGCCTGGAGAATGTTTCCGAAGCCCAGGGCAATGTAGACGAATGGTGGACAAGCCTGCCTCCTGAGGAACAGAATAACCCTGTAAACAAGGCAAAATATGAAACTGCGAACCGGGTTATCGAGACATCATCTCAATTGCTTACTTCGATCGATGGTGCCTTGTCAACCGCTGAAACCGCCACGGTACAGTATTCCCTCTCCAAACGACCAAAGGACATGTGGAACTTTATTATAGGTTCGCAGTTCCAGATTAACAAGCATTTCATGATAAGGGCAGAGTATGGCTTTCTTTCAAGCCGTCAGCAATTAACTACAGGCTTGCAATACAGGTTCGGGCTATAATTTTTTATAACGATAAACATGTTCAGGAAACTGCTGAAGATAAGATATATAATATCAGTAGCTGTAGGGGTATTGTTTTTAAACTCGGTATTCTTCATTGTGGGGGGGACTTTATTCTCCGCGAAAGGATACATTGAGTTTGTTCAAAATGGATTTATGCCCCACGAAACATATAACCCGGCCTTGTATCTGCTTAAAGGACTGGATGCATTCATGCTGGCGATAATTTTCATGATTTTCGGATTGGGAATTGCACGCCTGTTCATTTTCGCTGATGCTCCGGAGGACCAGATCCCGTCGTGGCTGAGGTTCCATGAAATGAAAGGACTGAAAGTGCTGTTGTGGGAAACAATCCTGGTGACCCTTGTAATTTATTGTCTCCAGGTATTGCTTACTCATAAGGAACTGTCGCTCGAATTGCTGATAATGCCTGCAGCCATTCTGCTTCTGGCGGTGGCCTTGTATGTCGTGCGATGGAAGGAACATAATTGATCTGACTGGGTTTCATCTTGATACATAACGCAGCTTAGCAAGTTTGCTTCGATTATATTTTCATCAGTAATCATTATGAGAAAAGATGAAGTTCCAGGCTCAGGTTTAAAGTCAGGAGATAATACTGAAAATAAGTACTCATTCAGCCATAGGCCTCGCAGCGAACGATATGAAATGGGGAAGCAATTGCGGAAAAAGTGCCCCCGTTCGTCACATTCGAAATGGAAAGCCCCTGCAAACCGTCACGATCCGGTTGAACTGATTATTGAAAGCAACAAGGATCGGATTCCAAAATTAATTCCTCTCCGGCATGGACGAATGGCAAGGTCTCCCTTCACCTTCTACCGCGGTGCGGCGCTTAACATGGCCTCAGACCTTTCAGGAACGCCGGTATCAGGAATAACCGTACAGGCCTGCGGCGATGCCCACCTGTGCAACTTTGGCGGTTTCGCAACCCCGGAGAGGAATGTGATCTTCTCAATAAACGACCTCGATGAAACCCTTCCTGCACCATGGGAATGGGATATAAAACGTCTTGCAGCCAGCTTTGTGGTGGCTTGCAGGAACAATAATCTCTCTGAAGACATAGCAAAAGAGACGGTTCTTGAATGTGCAAGGTCGTACCGTGAAAACATGAAGGTATTCAGCGAAATGAAGACAATGGAGCTGTGGCACTACTCCCTGGGTTCTGACCAGCTTACATCCAAACTGAAGGATCCTGAGCTCAAACGCCGCGGAATGAAACGTCTTGAGAAGGAACGTTCAAGGAGCATTGCCGAGGAAATTTTTCCCCAGATCGTTCAGGGATCCGGAGAATCCAGAATTATACAGGATCAGTTGCCGTCCATCTTTCACTGGGAGGGACGTTCCCCTGGTAATATCAGCCCCGAAGCAAGGGAAGCATTCAGCCTTTACAGCAAAGGCCTTCCTCCGGGCATCAATCACCTTCTCAGCCGGTATGAACTCAAGGACGTTGTTATTAAGGTTGTCGGTGTCGGAAGCGTCGGTACTGCGTGCTGGGTGGCCCTGCTCATGACGGGTGACGGCGATCCGCTGTTCATCCAGGCAAAAGAGGCCAGGAGATCGGTGCTCGAAGCATATGCCGGAAAAAGTGTTTACCCCAATAACGGGCAACGTATCGTATACGGCTACCGCCTGATGCAACCTTACAGCGATCCCTTCCTTGGCTGGACCGAAATTCAGGGCGGAAGACATTACTTTTTCAGGCAGCTTCGGGATATTAAAATCTCAATGAAAGTTGAAACCTTCGGAAAAGCGGAAATGCCGAAGTATGCAGACTGGTGCGGACAGGCTCTTGCTCTGTCACATGCCCGTTCAGGAGATGCCGCAATGCTGAGCGGATATATGGGAACCAGCGATACAATTGACCAGTCACTGGCAGAGTTTTCATTAGCCTATGCTGACCAGAATGAGAAGGATCATGCCTTGTTCATGAAAGCCATCAAATCAGGAAGGATTGAGGCAGAGTTCGAGGAATAAAGCTGTCATTAGAATAGTAATTATCGCTACATGAAATATATCTGCATTTTCCTGACAGCTGTTTCATTGTTATTCATTACTGGAAAAACAGATTGTCAGGACCTTGATCCAAGGGCTTATACATGGATCCCGGTAAATGTTAGCGTTGCTGTTGCAGGATTCACTTATTCAGACGGAGGGATAGTTACAGATGCCACCTTGCCTCTCGAAGACCTGCATGCAAAAATATGGATTCCATCGCTTGCGTTTGTACGTTCATTCCCCCTGGCCGGACGTACGGCCCAGGTATCTGCTGCATTGCCCTATGCCTGGGGTGATGCATCGGGTAGTATCTTGGGTATCGCCCAGAGTACCTCACGCTCGGGCCTCAGCGACATGAGATTGAGGTTCTCCTGGTTGT
>JALOMK010000217.1 GCA_025455505.1 Bacteroidales bacterium | reverse complement strand
CAGCAGAAACAACAGGACGAGTGATGACAGGATAAGTAGTATCCAGCTGAAAGGCCCGTGCCTGCCATTTGTGAAATAGGAGTTGCTCACCTGAGGTATATTTTAAAATTATCAGGAATCAGGCCAGGCTGATCCGTTGAGAAAGGAAGAATAGGCTCTTGTCCCGACTGCCTGAATATTTCCATTCCTTCACTGCTGAGGAGGAATGAAACAAAGCCCTCTGCTGCTTCAGCTGAAGGGGCATTACGGGGAATTGTCAGGCTGTAATTAATATATTCGCCTGTAACCTTCATCTTTTCACCTGGCCTGCTCCCGTCAATATCGAGTGTTACGGTACCGTATAAATCACCCAGCGCAGGATTTCCCAGGTTTATCTCATCAGGCAATTCTATGAAACTGAGTTTATGCTGTATTGCAACTGACCTGTACTGGAACATGTAATCGATTGCATTCGATTCCATCAGAGCTATGAGGTCAACCTCCTTTGGCCTGATATAGTCCCTGTCCTTGGCTATGAACCTCCGGGCGAGACCGGGAATGTTATAGAAGCTCTCGGCAAGCATCAGCGACATCACTGCCCTGTAGCCACAGGGATCTTTATCAGGATCGGATCTTCCATAGATAACATCGGCACGCAGCAGGATATCGGTCCAGTTGCTGCTGTCAATCTCATCAGAATACCTCGATTTCCCCGTATATGCTATAACCATTTCATTTGTTGCAAACCTTATACTCCAGCTGGCATGGTCCGGGATCAACAGCTTATCAATTACATAATAGTCGGCCGAAGCCATAATATCGCAGGGCTTTTTAAGCTCAGTTATCTTCCTTGCGCACACAAGACTACCTGCCGCTTCAAGGAGAATACTGACACCAGGGTTCCGTTTTTCATATTCTTCCTTCAGCCTGCTGAACGGTACCGAAAGGCTCCCTGCATGGAAAATCACTATATCAGTACTTTTTTGTGAAACGGACGTGCCGCACCCCGGCAGGATGATTACAAAAAGAAAAAATATCAGGGCATTCCTTATCATTTTGTAACAGGGATTTTATTAATCCTGTTGAAGAATGACTTAACATGGTCATGCAAAGCTGAATCAAGTTTTGACCGGAGTTCAGAATAGGCTTCAGTCAGTTCAATCCCCTCCGGACTAAGAAATGTTTTGCCCCCATCCTTCCCGCCCCTGTGTTTACTCACGAGGCTGAAACCAAGGACTTGCTCAATCTGCCTGAGCAGGCCCCAGGCTTTGCGGTAACTGATTCCCAGTTCCCGTGCGGCTGCAACAATGGAGTCGGTATTTTTTATACTTACGAGAAGCCTGAATCCTTCCTCATCCAGTACTTTGCTCTCTTCACCTTTTACCAGTTCAATGTGCTGGCGCAGGAAGACGTCGTAGTATCTTGAACCTTTTGGACCTGCCATTTCTCACGTTCCTTTCAGGGTTGATTAAATGTGGGTGTGATTTCAACTGCAAATGTAAAACTTTTGCATATCGGTTGTTAACATAGTACAGAATATCTGCAACAGATAGTCAACTGTAGCCCCAGGTCAGGTATCAAACAACTGAAAATAACGATCCGGCCTGTTCCCGCCCTGCCGGAAATGAAGCAGTGGATTACCCGAACACGATAAAAACAAGTGGCCTGGTGGGCTTTTATGCAGTTTGTGCAGCGGATCAGCTTTACTGATGAGCCCTGACAACTTCAATAACCTCAGGGAAGTCCATTCCTATCTTTTTGAGGAAATCAATTGTCGGCACACCGTTACTATTCCATCCCCTCCTCTTGTAAACGGCATCGAGCAACGATTCATACTGCTTCTCGCGGAATTCCCTGAGGGCCTTCATTTTCTCTTCAGTGCTTTTCCCTTCGGGGTTGAAACCAACCTTTTCCTTAAGCTGTTTGTCGTACCTCTCAGCCCGTGATTCATATTCCTCCCTTGTCACCGGCCCTGCAGCCCTGTAAGGCTGCTTATCGTACCGTCGTGTTCCATATCCCCTTCTCAGGTTAAAAACCCTCTGGAAGTTGTATACTCTCTCGGAATCCTCAACAAGCCTGAACTTATCGAATTGTCTCCCTGTAACTGCTTTGTATATAGTAACATAATTGTCGACATGCTCCGGGACCTTGGCCGGTTCATCGGTTTCGGCGTTGTTTTCAGGTTCCACGTCATTCCAGGGCAGTTTGCAAAGTCCGACAAGCCCGAACCATGTTCTGAACATCGGAAAATAGTGCAGGGCCTCGGCCTTGTTTTCAAAAGTAGGTATCTGGTTGTTAACCATGTCCATGAAGATAAGCCAGGCTTCGTCATGCTGCGGTCCTTTGTTTGTCATTGCAAATCCCCCCTGCTGGGCAAGCGATTCCTTCGACATGTACTGCGAGTACTCAAGCCCCTTGTTCTCCATTCCTATGTCGTTCATGAAAGCCTCATCTCCCCATCCGTTCCTTACAAATAACTCCTTCATTTTGCGGACGCCTTTTCCGGCAATGAGCCCGAATCCTTCACCCCTGGCAAGCTGGTGAAGCATTTCAAGGGCAGCCTCAGCATTCCCGAAACTGAGTTCAAGGCCGCCTGTCCTTTCCTTGTTGAGGATGCCATTCTCATAACACTCCATTATGAAGGCCGTGAGCGTACTCCATGTTATTGTGCAGATCCCGTAGGTGTCGCAGTAAAAATTAGTCTCGATGACATATCCCGGATCGAAAATGGCGCAATTAGCCCCCAGGCCTGCGGCATTTTCATATTCAGGCCCGTCGACAAGGACCTTTGTACCCTTGTAGGGACCGGTTCTGACTTCCCAGTCGTCGACGCCCTTGCTGCACGACATGTTGCAGCCTATCCAGCATCCGTCAGGTATGTTCTGTGTAAAATGGCTCTTCCAGACTCCTGAGTCGATCCTGAATGCGTCCTTATGGCTCCCGTATTTGTAATTCATAACTGGAAGCAGGTCATGGTCATTCATGACCTCCATCAGGTGGGCAGTACCCACCTGCCTCATCTGGCACTGCTTGTCGTCAAGTTCGCGTATCTCGCGGTTGTAGCGCCTCCCCCTCTCCATTATTGCATCGAGGTCAACCACATTATTCAGGTTTCCTTTGACCCCGGGAATCTTGCATACAAGGGCCCTGATCTTCTTGTTGCGGAACACTGTCCCGATACCGCCTCTTCCTGCCTGCTTGAGCCTCACCTTCTTCCGCTTTGGATCGTAAAAACTGAAATTAAGCATCCCGATCAGAGAGTGTTCTGCAGCCGAACCGGAAGAAACAACTCCTATCAGTTTCTTTTCACTTTCATCTGCAGCAAAAAAATCAGTCAGGCTTTCAGCAAGAAGATGGCTGTCAGCAATATCCGATTCAAACTCAAAAATCTCAACCCTGTGGTTTATTCCATCAATAAAAACAACTATATCCTTTGCGGATTTACCCTGGATCTCAAGAGCATCAAAACCTGAAAACTTGAGAAAGGGGCCGAAATAACCGCCTACATTGCTGTCCATTACAGAATCGGTCTGGGGAGATATAGTCACAACCAGTGACTTGCCGGTCCCGGAATACTGTGTTATGCCACCTACTGGTCCTGAAGAAATAATTATCTCATTTTCAGGTTCATCCCATTTAGTGTCCGGCTTTGTTGCATCCCAGAGCAGTCTCAGCCCATATCCCTTGCCTCCGATGAATTTTTCCTTCATTACAGGAGGCACGTCTTTCTGCCTGATCTCATTTGACCCGACATTAATATAAAGTATCTTATCTGTATACCCCTTGTCCAAAGGAGTCCAATTGTAATCCCGGCTAGTGACAGTGCTTTTCAGACTGATCTTCGATTCCATAATTGCAGGCAATTTATATGATGAATTTACTATACTTCAAAGTTATCTGAATTCATCCTATGTTACAATGATATTAATCAATATGTTGCCTGCTGCATATCGGCAAAAAATGCTGTCCTTCTTTGAATCCGGCTCATTGCACCTGTTGCGAGGGAGAGGCTGACAGCACTTTGCAGGTCTGCAAGCCTCAGCCGGACCCGGTAAGGATTGTTACGCCCGGTCAGACCAGCACAGTGTTGCCCGGTACGGTTCCGGTCTGACCGGCCGGCAGACGAGCTGGTCCTGTTCCTTTAAAAAACATTGATTATCTTTACACCAGTAGCAGCTTAAATGAGATTTGAAGAAATAAAGGAGCATCTCGGAATGTTCAGGGTCGGCATAGCCGGGGCCGGAGGACTGGGATCAAACTGTGCAGTTGCCCTTGCAAGAAGCGGTGTCGGAACCCTTGTTATTGCCGATTACGACATTGTTGAAATGAAAAACCTTAACAGGCAGTATTATTTAAGTGACCAGGTAGGCATGCTGAAAGTCAAAGCCCTCAGGGACAATATTGCCCGCATTAATCCCGAGACAGTTGTTGTAACCTATGCTGACAGGCTCGACAGGAATAACATTCCGGGAATATTTGCAGGATGTGACATTGTAGTGGAGGCCTTCGACAGTGCCGAAATGAAGGAGATTATAACTGAAGTTGTACAGGTGAGGATGCCCGGCGTACCCCTGATTCTCGGTTCAGGAATGGCCGGCTACGGTTCGAACGATACAATCAGAAGCAGGAAAATCGACGACATGCTATATGTCTGCGGCGATGAGTCGACACAGGCAGA
>JALOMK010000216.1 GCA_025455505.1 Bacteroidales bacterium | reverse complement strand
TTTAAATTCTGCTAAAAGAACTACTTTTGCGGATGAAAAAAAAATTTAAAGAGTAAAGAGCAGTATGACAAAGAATAAGAAGGATGAAAGTCCACAGACGATTTCCAATGTTGAACAGACACTCTCACGCACAGAGCAGTTCCTTGAAGATAATTACAAGGTGCTCCTTACAGGGCTTGGAGTTATTGTTGCAATAGTCGGACTTGTGTGGCTTGGCAGGATGTGGCTCGGCAAGAGAAGCGATGAAGCTCAGTCGCAGATGTACCAGGCACAGAAATATCTCGAGATGGACTCTCTCAAACTGGCTCTTAACGGTGACGGCAACTATCTTGGCTTCCTCGATATTGCCAAGGAATACAGGCTTACAAATGCAGGGAATCTTGCACGCTACAGCGCAGGGATATGTTATCTGCATCTCGGACAGTTCCAGGAAGCAATTGACATGCTCGACAAATATTCAGGCAAGGACAAAGTAATCGGTTCTCTCGCAATCGGTGCGAAGGGTGATGCATACGTGGAACTCGGTGATGTAGAAAAGGGACTTTCCCTTTACATTGAGGCTGCCGACTTCGCCGAAAATTCATTTTCAACTCCTCTCTTCCTCATGAAAGCCGGTGAGCTTTATGAGCTTACAGGAAAATTCAGCGAGGCTCTCGGACTTTACGAAAGAATAAGGAAAGAATATCCCGAGAGCACTGAAGGGTCAACAATAGAAAAGTATATCGCAAGAGTTAAACTTCTTGTCTAGTAATGGCAACAGCAAATCTATCGAAGTACAATCCTGCATCGGTTCCCGATGCTTCCGGCATGCGCTTCGGTATAGTAGTTTCCGACTGGAACAATAAGATCACATGGTCGCTGCTCGAGGGTGCAGTAAGCACTCTTAAAAAACATGGAGCAGCTGACTCTGATATAGTTGTGAAACACGTCCCCGGCAGCTTTGAGCTTACTATCGGGGCCCAGTTCATTGCTGAATATGATGATGTAGATGCAGTGATCTGCCTCGGCTGTGTCATTCAGGGCGAAACTCCGCATTTCACTTTCGTTGCTCAGGGAGTGACGCAGGGAATTACAAGCCTGAACCTAGAGTACAATATCCCGTTCATCTTCGGGGTGCTTACGACCAGTAACTTCCAGCAGGCAGAGGAGAGAGCCGGCGGAATCTATGGCAACAAAGGTGACGAGGCAGCTGTAACTGCAATCAAAATGGCAGCCCTGCAGAGGGACATGGAGAAATAGCTCATCTCTGACACAATTTTGCGTACGGGCACCAGCGGCATTTTGCCTGCCTGTCTTCTGTCATCACAAAATGTACCTCAGGGCTGAATATCTCAGCCGCCAGCCTTCCGAATCCTTCAAGAAAATCTTTCCTCAGATTATTGTAATCAACAAGCTCATACTCATTTCTGCCATCGGGCCTTATTACAAGCCTGTCAGCTGAGTTTTCGCTGCCAAGTGTCCTGATCTTGTATACCGAAGGACGCACAACCGAATCGGGGTTTGACGCCAACCAAGCCTCACAGTACATAAGTGTCTGGAGCCAGGCATCATCATCCTTTTTCCTGTCAGGGGCAAACAGGCCATCGATGCCTTTTATTGAATCAGAGACCTTGCCAGTCTTGTAATCAACAATCCTTGTCACTCCTCGTACCGAGTCGACCCTGTCGACCTGACCCCCTGCCGCAATCTTCATGGAGGGAGAACCCTCTCCGATTTCAATCTGGAAAGTATAATACTCCTCAAGACTCCTTATAACGAGCGGTGCTGCCAGGATATCGGCTTTAAGTATCTTAACCAGATACGCGACAAGCACATCTGAAACTATTATCTCATTTCCGCCGCTTTCCTCTCCCTGCCTTTTCTTCATCACTTCGGTCACCGCACCATCTGAAACTTCCATGAGTCTTTTCCTGTCGTTGAGAACCGCCTCCAGGTCCTCCTTACCTGTTTCCTTTCCTATAAGTCCCGAGTAAATATTCCTGATTGCAAGGTGTAGCATGCTGCCCAGCATTGCCGGGTCAATGTCGGTGCTTATCTTCGATGGCTCCTTAAGGTCGCATACATACCTGTAAAAGAATCTCATCCGGCAGCCAAGCCAGGTGTTGACAGCCGATGGTGAAAGGATAGCCTTTCCTCCGGGCAGGCAATACCTCGACTTCAGCTTTGACTGGTGTTCCCCTGTCCTCTCTACGAAAGTGCTCAAAGACCCGGGTGTCCGGATGCTGTATGAAGTTTCAACAAGATCAGGCTTATCATCCGATTCATAGAGCATCTGGAGCAGAAAACGGCTCATCTCCCCGTTTCTCAGTCCCTCAGTATTTGAGTTAAATACAAATGTCACATTCTCAGCCCTCTGCAGCAGCCTGAAAAAGTGATATGAATAGACTGACTCCTGGTGGTTTACAGAAGGTAATCCGAAAGCCTCCCTTATTGTGAAAGGGATGAATGATGAACCTGCTGATACTGCAGGGAGTATACCTTCATTAACTGATAGAAATACAAGGTTCTTAAAATCAAGGGCCCTTGTCTCAAGTATCCCCATAATCTGCAGGCCTGAGAGAGGCTCCCCCGAGAATGGAACCGACTGCAGCCTCAGGAGGCGTTCAAGTATTCTCAGGTAAGTTTCGGATGAAAACACTATTTCGTTTCCGGAGATAAGGGAAGCTATACGATTAAGCGAGAGGATTACTCTGTAAATGAACTCATTATTTACATTTCTCCTTGTGATTTCACTTTCACCGGGTGACGGATCATCCTCCACATGTTCAGAACCTGCAATAAATGTAAGAATCCCACGGAGGTATTCTGAGAGCTCTGCAGGCCCTGTTGCCCTCCTGAAGACCAGGTCCATAATCCCGGTCCCTGACAGCACCGCAACTGGGACCCTGGCCATGTTCTGCCTGATTAGTTCTGAAGGTATCTTTTTTTCTTCAGCTGAAAGTAAGCCTGAAAGGAGACTGTGGCTGAGCAGACTCATTACCTCCCTGTAGCCGAAAGTGGTGACTCCGCCCTCAGATGCCGCGCTGCGCTGCAAGCCTGCAAGCGACCTCACCAGACTGTAGACCTCGGTATACCTGAGCGGGTATCCCATCGTGATATTGATATCGCCGATATTTTCCGGAAGGCTTGAAAGCAGGGGCATGAGGAGGTTCTCATCTGCGAGGATTATTGCAGTATGGTAAGCTTCGTTCGCAGCCAGCTCCGATAGCAGCGAGGGTATCAGCTTCACCTGCCCGATATCGCTTGAAGCGTTTATTATTCTTCTTTTTGCTCTTTTACTGCCCTCCTGAGGCAGCGAATCGAAGTCCCAGTCTGCCGGCATGTCATTTCCGAACATCTCAAGGTTTTTACCCATGAAATATCCGGCCGAGTTCCTCCAGTCACCTTCGAGAAATGATCTGTCATAATCCCAGTAGAACCTTGCACGCCCTTCATCCCTGAGATGCTTCATGAGCAATTTCTCGCATTTGTTAAGGGCATTGAATCCAATGAAATGATACATGTCAAAACGGCTTGCAGCTTCCAGTGTGCTGAAGCCGTTCTCAGCGAGTTCCCTGAAGATCATTCCCTCATAGGCCAGGCCCTGTTTCCTGAGTGAATCCCTGAATGTAAGGTAAAGTTCATGCATTACAGACCAGAGCGAGAGGAATGAATCCTTCTGCCCCGTCATATTTTCAGCGTCAAAGTTCTGCCAGAACCGCTTTATAACTGAAACTTCCTCAGCTGATAAACTGCCAAACTGCCTGTCGATAGTCTTGTAATCCTTTACTATCATGAACACTTCTGACGGGTCTGCAAGATACTTGTCAACGTCGTCAAAGTCATTAAGTATCATGTCACCCCAGAAATAAAACTCATCGAAGCCTTCGGCCTTGCTGTTCATCCGCCTGTAAACCTTGTACAACTCAAACAAAAGCAGCTCATTAGCGGCATACTGGAGGGAGGAGCTGCTTCGGAACAGATCATTGACGGTGTAAACTGCCGGCGACCAGACTGGCTTGTCTGTATATTTTGAAATGTATTCCGCCATGTAGAACCCTGCTCTTCTGCCCGGAAATACAAGACAATGCCTGTTAAGGCTGCTTCCAAACTCGCCTGTTATAGATCGTGCGATACTTTCAATGAAAAAATCCATTAGGAATATGAAGCGTTTCGGTTAAGCCAAAATTAATTAAAAGCGACCTACGGAGACCTTCAATTTGAATATATTTGTCTTAAACCGCCACACCCTGTAAAATGCCATGAGAACATACAGAAGTTTCGTGCTGCCACTGGCTGCCCTTTTCATCCTGGCCCCGGGCTGCAAGACAGTTGAATACCCGCCTGCTGAAGCTGATCTCTTCCGGGAGGCTTCACAAAACGGAATAGTAGTAAATGAAGGTTTCAACAGGTGCCTCAGGTTTGTGTCAGCCTGGCTTGATTTAGCCGACAGCACCACAGGCCTTATTCCGCGTAACATAAATGATCCCCGCAGCCGCGATATATGGAATGCAAAAGACTGCGCTGCTGACAATTACCCGTTCATGGTGCTCACAGCAGCAATTCTCGACAGGCATCTGTTCAGCGGCACTATGACTGATATGCTCGCCACCGAGGTGAAGCTAAGTTCAAGACTGGGCTCCCTGCCCGACACCTGGTCGTTCTCAAAACAGGCATTTGCAGTTGAGGATACTGTAATTTCTGATATTCTTTTCGGATCGG
>JALOMK010000215.1 GCA_025455505.1 Bacteroidales bacterium | reverse complement strand
TCACGCCCTTGATCAGGCTCCGCAGGGGATTCAGGCAGATATCGGCCGAGCCTGTCAGAGACGGGGAGTAAGCTATATCGACATCGCCCAGTTCCCTGCTCAGGTATTCAGAGCTCCAGTCAGAGGTGTTATAATCAGTGTAATGCTCAACAAAATTCCTTATCCTGTTACGGCTGATCGTCACGTTTATATCGAACCTCAGCCATTCAGCCAGACTTAGCCCGGCTACAGCTTCGGCTCCCAGCCGGTAACTCCTTGCAACGTTTGTTGTAACCGGGTACCCCACATTGCTCAACTTACCTGTTGGCACAAGCTGATCAGTGTAATACATGTAATACATGTTCATGTACACTGAGGTCCTGCCGCTGGTAAATGAGTATCCGGCTTCGGTATCGTATAGAGTTTCCGGTTTCGGGGTGGCATCACTGTCACCGGCAGCCTCCTTGAAGTCAGATCGTGTCGGTTCCCTGTTTGCAACTGAAAACGACAGCCAGGCTTTCTGATCATTTCCCGGTTCAAGAAATACCCCGGCTTTCGGATTGAAGAACCCGAAGCTGTGATCCTGGCTTATGTCACGGAGGTCGTCGTCGACACCATCCATCATGTAATCCACGTACCTGTATTGCATATCCCCGAAAACCGAAAATTTTTCCGTCACCTCCCATGCCGTCTTGCCATAGATACTGAACTCCCCCTTGAGTGCATCATTCCGGTACCATTCATAATCCTTCGGAGTGTTTCCGGCATATTCCATCCATATTATGTTCCCGAAGTGCCTTCCGGTGTAGATATTCCCTCCGCCTCCCACCACTGCATCTAGTGCTCCCTTCCTGTACTTCAGTGAATACACAAGTCCATAGAAGTCGTTATCCATCCACTTGCGGCGTATCAGGTCCGTCTCAGATACTGGTTCATCTCCGCGCATCGGATTCTGAAGACCGTAATCACCATAAGCCTGGTCTTCCCTGAATTCCTCGTAATACCCTTTTCCCTTTGTATAATGGAATGCCGCACTGAGGAACGCATTTTCACCGCTCTTCCTGTTCCACAGAAGCTGGAAATGATTCTGTTTGTAATTATCACTCTCATTGTCATAATACTTCAGGTTACCGTTATCGTCGCGGTATTCGCCCGCAGGGTTGTATCTCCTGTTTGTCGCAATTGAATCGGCCGGCACTCCCCACCATCCTATCCCGGTATGTTCCTCTCCAAGCAGGAAATTCGCCCTGATGCTTGTCTTTGTGTTACGGAAGAGCCCGCCAATATAGGCCGACCTGTGATCGGAGCCCGTCCGGCTGACATAGCCCTCACTTGTCAGCCCGGAATACCTCATCTGCAGGGCGAAACGATCTGCCAGGAGACCGCTTCCCACCGTAATACTGTTCTTCAGTGTGCCGAAAGAACCTGCTGCCGAACTTATTTCAGCGAAAGCCTTGTTCTCAGGTGTCCGGGTCTGCAGGCTTATTGAAGCGCCGAAAGCTCCTGCCCCGTTTGACGATGTTCCTGCCCCGCGCTGCACCTGTATGTTGTCGGTTGAGGCTGCAATGTCTGGAAGGTCAACCCAGAATACCTGCTGCGATTCAGGATCATTAAGCGGTATGCCGTCAATAGTGACATTGATGCGGCTCCCGTCAGTGCCCCTGATCCTGAGACTCGTATACCCTATTCCGTTCCCGGCCTCTGAAGTCTCAACCAGCGACGGAGTAAGCGACAGCAGGTATGGCAGGTCAGGTGCGGAATTTTGCTTTCTGAGAAGTTCACTGCCCACAGAGGCATACGCCATCGGGCTCTTCTCCCCGGCCCTCGTGGCGCTCACAAGGACTTCGCCTGTTGTGTACTCGGCAGTCTTCATTACGATGTCTATAATGAGCGATTCAGCCAGAAGGGCTTCCCTAGTCACCGTCTCGTAACCAATATGCGTGTACCTGAGCATGTATTTGCCACCTTCCCTGAATCTCAGCTGGTATTCACCTCGTGAATCTGATACGGCTGCGTCCGGCATCCCGGAAACTGAAATCACCACTCCCGGAAGCGCATCAGCTGAGTCGTCGGTGATGCGTCCACTTATAATATGATCGGCCTGCGGCAATGGATTCCCGTTTGCAAATCCGGAAACAAGTAAGAATAAAAACAACATTCTGCCCATCTCACTAAGTTTTTAATGTCTGCAGCAGGGTTTTGAGCGGGACTGATATAAAAGATACTCTTCTTTCCCTCCGCCGGCATTATCCGGATCAGGTTCAAGGGTATGATCTCAGCCCGTAATTTTAAGGCACCCCGTTTCTTGACTATGCAAAGATAGAAAATATAATCATCGCCGTCACTTTTTTTGCTACATTAGCATTTCCAAACATGTGTTTTATGAAAAGCCTGCTTGACAAGCTAAACTACAAGGGAAAGGAAAGAATTGCTCTTATCGGCGCTGAGAAAAAGTTCCTCAAATCAATATCGGGTGAACTCCGCGGAGTAGTTATTGACAACGAGATAGATCAACGCTTCCCCTATGAATTCGTTCTTGTTTTTGTCAGCAGCCAGGCTGAAGTAGAGGCTCTCACACCCGTTGTTCTGCACAACCTTCATGCCGACGGCGTGCTCTGGTTCTGCTACCCGAAGAAAAGTTCGAAAAAATTCAAAACTGATATTGACCGTGACCACGGGTGGACTGCGCTTAATAACTCCGGCTTCTATGGAATAAGGATGGTTGCAATCGATGAAGACTGGTCAGCCCTCAGGTTCAGGAACATTAAATACATCAAATCCACGTCCGGGAGGTATCCGGGGAAATAGAATCCCTTTCGCGGAAATAACTGCCTTATGATCTATTCAGGAGCCATCGAAACCGAAATCGGGACAATGATAGCTGCCGCAACAGGCGACGGGATATGTCTTCTTGATTTTGCAGGCACCAGGATCGAACCTGAACAAAGATACCTTGAAAAGAGGTTCAGAAGCAGCCTGGCTCAGGAAGAGAACATCCACCTTGAAAAGCTCCGGGCTGAAATGAAAGAGTACTTTGCCGGAACCCTTCAGGTTTTCACAGTACCACTTATAATAAGCGGCACTCCATTTCAGCAGATTGTGTGGAAGGAACTTCTCAGGATCCCGTACGGGATCACAAGGTCTTATCTTGAACAGGCCGCTGCATGCGGACTTTCAGGATCGGTAAGGGCGGTTGCACGGGCCAACGCGGCTAACCGCATTGCCATTGTAATACCTTGCCACAGGGTTATCGGATCGGACGGCAGCCTTACAGGCTACGGCGGCGGACTGTACAGAAAAAAATGGCTCCTCGACCATGAAAAGAAACACAGCGGAAAACCTGCCGACCAGCAGCTCTTCTGAATTAATACTTAAAAATTTCTACCTGACATGAAAAACAAATCAGTTCAATTATTGTATTTTTTTCCGGCAGCAGCGGCTATCCTCCTTCTGATAACCGGATGTGCTGACAACGAAGTAGTTGATCAGTGCCTCACAGGACACAAGTACGGATTCTTCGGAGGCCTCTGGCATGGATTCATAGCTCCCTTTGATTTTGTCGGCATGCTTTTCAGCGATGAAATAACAATGTATGCGCAGAACAATAACGGCGGTCTGTATGCACTGGGCTTCCTTCTTGGCAGCGGCGGATGGGGATTCTTTGGCAGCAAGGGAGCCACAAGGGTCAGGCGCACCAGGGTAAGCACCAGTTCAGAACGATTTGACAAAGCCGAGATCGTTGATTAAGAGAAAATGGAGAAACCAGAAAGGATTATCGACATAAGGAAAGCTATCCGGAGCAGCCGGTCGCGGTTTGTAAGGGCCCTGCCCGGATTCGTGATAAGGCTTATTGAAAAGCTGATCAGGCAGGACGACATGAACGCCACTATTTACAGGCACAGGGCAAAGAGCGGGGTTCCGTTCATAAACGATATTCTTGATGAATGGAACGTTAAAAGGACAGTCAGGGGAAGCGAAAACATTCCCGCAGAGGGTCGCTTTGTTTTTGTTGCCAATCACCCGGTAGGTGCAATGGACGCTCTCTCCTTTCTCAGCATGATCTACGATCACTTCCCGGATGTGATCTCACCCTCGAACGACCTCTTCAATTACATCCCGAATCTTAACGAGGTTTGCCTTGGTGTGAATGTATTCGGCATGAATACAAAGGAAACCGCAGAGAAGCTCAACAACCTTTTTGAATCTGACAGGACAATAATGATCTTTCCCTCAGGAGAGGTTTCGCGAAGGGTAAAAGGTGTGATTAGTGATCCTCCCTGGCAGAAAACATTCATTACTAAATCAGTGCAGTATAAAAGGGATATAATCCCGGTTCATATATCAGGCAGAAATTCAGAACTCTTCTATGCAACAGACAGGTTAAGGAAATTCCTCGGCATAAAAATCCCAATCGAGATAATACTTCTTCCCAGGGAAATGCACAGGCAGAAGAATTCGGAAATCACTCTTACTGTAGGCAAACCTGTGAAATGGGAATCAATAACAAGAGACAGGACCCACGGTGAATGGGCCGGGAAAATTATGGAAAGCGTTCATGCCATGGGCTGAGTGCCCGAACTTAAGAGCCTTGCCTTTGTTATTCCTTATTATATTAAATAATGAAGCTGAAAATACTTAAACCTGAAATCTTCCAGGGCAATACCAGGATGAAAAGGTATTTTGAGGGCTGGTACTTTAAAAACGTTACGGCGGGACTTGATTC